>CAYZJV010000059.1:0-18165 GCA_964478945.1 uncultured Spirochaetaceae bacterium
ATACAGTTGACATGACCAGGTGGTCATGATAAGTTATGACCACCTGGTCATACCCAAGGAGGCCATATGCCGAAACCTACATTCTTCAACCTCGATGAAGAGAAGCGCAACCTCATCATCGCTGTGGCGCTCGAGGAGTTCTCCGAACACACCTTCGATGAAGCTTCGGTGAATACCATTGTGAAGCGAGCGAAAATATCGAAGGGAAGTCTCTACCAATATTTCGAGGACAAGGTCGAACTGTACCTTCATGTGATCGAGATCGCAGGAAACAAGAAGTTTGCCCACCTTGAGACCTGCATGACGTGCATGGACACAAGAGGCTTCTTCGAGTGCTTCACAGAACTTATGGTGCGGGGTTGCGAGTTCGATCTGAACAATCCCATCCACAGCAAACTCCTGTATCGAACCTTGACCGGTCCATTGGTGGACAAGAGTTTGGAGAAGATGCTTGAGATGAATCGAAGCTTCATGAAATCCTTGCTCGAGCGAGGAATCGCAAAGCACCAAGTACGGGCCGATGTCGATATGGATACGATGGTGTTCTTCCTTGGTTCGATGACTTTGGAATTCGCCAAATTGATCGCAGTGAAGGCGGGAGTATCCTACTATGGCGATATCTACAAACCGGAGCACATGGCACGGGTGGGGGAGATGGATCTCAATTCGATCATCGGGGAGTTGGTGAAATTGATGGCGGGTGGATTGTCCCCGCTGAAACAATAGTGGGAGATGTGGAATATGCATGAATTCTTAGACAAGTATAGTGTGGTGATGGCATCGTTGCTGCTGAAACGCCATACCTGGTTCAACAAGAGTATTGAGAGTCCGACTTTCACAGAGCAACTCGATTCGATCGAACTGGAGATGCCGGAAATCACAGGAGAGCGATATTACGAAGTGAAGGGAACGTATCCCGGTGGAACGATCGATCCAGCCTTCCATGTGGTACGATTCATCGGTTGGGACAAGCCCACCTTGATCTACCACCACGGTAACAATGAGCAGCCGTTCAACTACGGATTCGGTAGCAAGAATACCTTCAAGTCGGTGGTTATGGCCAACAAGGATCGTTTCGATGCCAATATCATCAATCTCAGGGCTCCCTTTCACAACGATGGCATGCGCCGTTATTTGGAAAAAATCGGTTACCTGTCGGAATTCACCGCCATGCTGTCCGCTTCGGTGAAGCTTGTGCAGCAGTTGGTGGAAACATTGAAGACAAAAGGTGTAGGCAAAGTGGTGGTTACCGGTGTGAGTCTCGGTGGTTGGGTGACCAATCTCCATAGGAGCTGGTTCAATAGTGCCAATGCCTATGTGCCCATGTTCGCAGGTGCTGCTTTGGACGAGTTGTTCCTCTCCTCCTACTATCGGAAGTTGGCATCTCCTCTCGTAAGTGCCCATCCCGAGGCACTCACAAAGGTTTTGAACTTTACAACGCAGTTCACTTCCCGGAAGGAGCACAACGTGTTTCCCCTGTTGGCCAGATACGATCGGATCATCGAGTATGATCGACAGAAGCGTTGTTACGGCGACATGCCCATCGCCATCATTGACAAGGGACATATCACAGGAGCCTTGGATTCAAATGTATTGTGCTCCCATATATTGAAGATTATGAATGGATGAAGGAATTCTCCTCCCACCACTGTCAACAATGCTTGGGATCATGGTACAAAGGTAGGACGATTGAACTGGAGTGCGTATGGAGAAAATTGTCTTGTTGGTGATGGGTTTCGTGATGATGTTCTCAGGTTGTGCTTCCCTGCAGCAGGGAACCGGCGAATCGGGGATAGTCCATATCCCATCCTATGATGGGTATCTGTTGAAAGGAATGCTCACCATGCCCGAAGATGGGGATGCCGACAAACTGGTGGTGTACATCAATGGGTCGGGTCCCAACACCTATGACAACAAGCGACAACTGGGTGATGGCACCATATTCACCTATTTCGATCTCTTTCGGGATGAGTGCAATGCAAGGGATATCGCCTTCTTCAGCTACAACACCCGAGGTGCACAGGTTTCCGAAGAGCCGCCTGTCTTCACCGATGTCGATGATCTGCTCTATCGTCAATATACCCCGCATGCGAGCGTGAAGGATGTGGTTGCCATTGTGGAATACTTGAAGCAACAGAGTGGACTGAAGCAGGCGAAAGTGGTGCTGCTCGGGTGGAGTGAAGGGACCCTGGTCGCTCCGCTGGTATCCTTGAAGACTCCCATCGATGGACTCGTCCTCTGTGGATACATGTACGATGATATGATGGACATCCTCGATTGGCAGCAGACCGGGGGATCGAGCATGGTCTTCTATAGAAACTATTTCGACTACGATAAGGATGGATTTGTATCTCCACAGGAGTTCACTGAGGATAGGAACGGCATCGCCGCCCACTTCGGTGTCACCTACGACTATATGGATCAGGATGGGAATGGCGTGATGGACGAAGCCGACTTCGCTCTTATGCTCGAACCTTCGAGGACAGCGCTCTATCGTGCGATAGAGGATGGTGACCGTGAATATCTGAAACATGATTACGGAATCCATCTTACCCCCGAGTGGTTCTCTGCACACAAGATCATGCCGTCGAATGCCGAGATCCTTCCCTTCATCGATATTCCTATCCACATCATCCATGGAACTTTCGATCAGAATGCCTCCGTTGAGGGAGTACATGCCACGCAAGAGCTGTTCAAGCAACTTGGCAAGGACAATCTCTCCGTCTCGGTGTATGAAGGCTATAACCATGATCTGAATTATCTTGATTATGTATACACAGGTGAGATTCCCGAAGGCTTGGCAAAGGTGTTCACCGCGATAGACGATATCTAGAAATGGTTTTGACTGGTCTCCTGCCCTAATATGTTGGTAGTATGGTAATGGGAGGATACACCCATGGCACATCATCATGCGCATGAAGGGAAGGGGAATATCGGGATTGCGTTCTTCTTGAATCTGGGATTCACGGTTCTTGAGATTATCGGTGGCTTCTGGACCAACAGCATGGCCATCCTTTCGGATGCGCTGCATGATCTGGGGGATTCGTTGTCCTTGGGTTTCGCTTGGTATCTGGACAAGTTTTCCAAGAAAGGTCCCGATGAGAAGTTTTCCTTCGGATATGCAAGGTTCTCTTTACTTGCTGCCCTAGTAAACAGCTTGGTGCTCGTCGGAGGATCGGTTCTGGTGCTCGTAAGGTCTGTTCCCCGGATTATCGAACCCGAAGCGGTTCATCCCCAGGGCATGTTGTTGCTTGCGGTATTCGGTATTGTGATCAACGGCTTGGCTGTACTGGGGTTGAAGAAAGGCTCTTCGCTCAATGAAAGAGTGGTCTCGTGGCATCTGATGGAGGATGTGCTGGGGTGGGTCGTGGTCCTCATCGCCAGTATCGTGTTGCTCTTTGTTGATGTTCCGGTACTCGACCCGATTCTCTCGATAGGTATCACGATCTATATACTCTTCAACGTGGTGAAGAATCTCAAGGAAGTGTTGAATGTACTGCTGCAGGGAGTGCCTAAGGATATGTCCATCAGGGATATGGAACAAAGCATGTCTGCCGTACCCGATCTTTTGTCGGTACACCACACCCACATCTGGTCCCTGGAGGGGGAGAAGGTCCTGTTGAGTACCCATGTGCTGGTAAGGGATGACATTGGACGGGAAGCGATCATCGCACTGAAGCAACATATCAAGGATACGTTGCGGGGGAAGGGGATCGAACATGTGACTGTCGAGATCGAATATGAGAGCGAAGAGTGCGGCAGTCGTGGTGGTTGCCAGGATAGAGAGCATACGCAGCTACGATCGTAGAATCTTCTCCATGGATTTTCCTTTTGCCAACTCGTCGATGAGTTTGTCCAGGTAGCGGATTTCCCTCATGATGGGATCCTCGATCTGTTCTACCCTCACACCACACACCACCCCTGTGATCTTCATCCTATCGGGATTGGGGTGGGGGCTTTCGGTGATGAAGTGCTGGAAGTCGGTGTGGGACTGCAGATGGGCTTCCAACTGTGCTTGACTGTATCCGAACAACCAGCGGATGATGTGATCCACTTCCGCCTTCGATCGTCCCTTCCTTTCGGCCTTGGCTACATACAGGGGATATACTTTGGAAAAGCTCATCGAAAAGATCTTCTGGTTGGTCATCTTGTGTGCTCCATGAATGGTTTCAAATATACAAAGGGCAGATTCCACCGTCCATGGGCTATTGGGAATTGGAATGTACGGTGATGATTCCCTTGCCTGCGGATTTGGAGGAATAGAGCGCTTCATCGGCAATGTGCATCATGGTATGTTCATCCATTGATTGTCTGTATTCCACCAATCCCATGCTCAACGATATATGACTGTTCGGTGTGGATTCAATCTGTGCGGCAAACCTTTGGATTCGCGAGGCGATCAATTGGCAAGTGTCGATGGAACAGGCAGGAAGGATGATGGCGAATTCATCACCACCGAGTCGTGCACAAGTATCGCTCGGACGTGTGTGGGATAGCAGCACGTCCGCCACGGAGACCAACACGCGGTCCCCAGCTGCATGTCCCATGGTGTCGTTGACCTGTTTGAACCAATCTATATCGATGAGGATCACGCAGAGCGGTCTTCCGGTCCTTCTCGCAATACGGATTTCTTCCTTGAGGGAAAGGGAAAAGAATCTTCTGCTGTGAAGTTTTGTCAGATAGTCTTCCATTGAAGTTTTTGAAAGTAATATATACAACACGTAAAAGCCCAGGGAAATCAACAGAATGAGCAGGAAAAAGCTGCCGGCAATCAACCAATCCATCCTTCTCATCAGCGAATGGGCGTATTCGGCGGAAAAATCGACACCAGCCACTCCCAACAGTTCATCGGTATCCTGATCGATGATCGGGGAAAATCCCGTGATATACCTTCCCCAAAGGGGATCGTTGATCAAGTCGGTAGAAACAGTGGATCTTTCTAGGAATGCACTGCGTTCAATGGGTTCCATGCCGTCTTGTTCGCCAAGAGCCGAAAAGTCTTCGCTTGTCGGGTCGGTACCATCGAGCACATACGCGATCGTGTCGTGGTCGATCCACCGTTCGGTGAAGATGAATTGTGCTCCTGTCCTCTCGGTAAGCTGGCTGAGATGGGCATTCATCGTTTCGTAGAAATCCACTTCTTCAGATGAGAGTTGCGCAATATCTGCAGCATCGACCAACTTCCTGTATTGATTGATCTCATGTTGGATCATCAATGCGACACCCGCCGCAAGTCCCTCAGCCCGTTTCTGCAATTCTTCGATCACCACTTGGTGATGATTCGTTGCAAGCACATAGGCGGGAATGGCCATCAATGCCGTGATGATCGCGAGGGTCGACACCAACATGACGATGCGGGGATTGATGCGGATGAAAGGAAGTTGTAGCAAGTACCACCTCTTGTCCTGGATGATACCCATCCATGTGATGTTCCCACACTAGCATGATCGTGATGGATCGTAAAGATAATGGATTGGATCCACTTAATAACTTCACACATGATGTAATACCAGAATCCTTTTCCATTAAATGGATAAAAAAATGTTGACATCTACATTTTGACAATTTAACATGTTTTAAAGTGATGAAATGTAGGGAGGGTATGAACACCTCCCTTGTTCCAAAGAAAAGGATATGTGATGAACGGATTCATAGTTCGATTGAAAGCAATGGGTCTCTTGTTCCTGGTGTGGTTGGCCCTCATGGCTCCATTATCGCCACAGGATATTGGGACGGGATTCGTCCTGGTCCTGTTACTCGCTTCATTGCCACTGCCCGGATTGTCGGTATACAAGGAAATTCCCTTGGTCCCCAAACGCGTGCTGTTCCTTCTACTCTATATCCTCGTCTTGATCAAAGAGATATGCAAAGCCAACATCGATGTCGCCTTACGGGTGGTTCGTCCTGTAATTCCGATCAAACCTGGAATTGTGAGAGTGTCCACAAAGCTGGAATCGAAGTTGGGACGATGGGTCTTGGCTAATTCCATCACCCTCACACCCGGTACCATTACCGTCGAAACCAAAGGGAAGGATGTGTATGTGCACTGGATCTCCATTACCGCTGATGATGCGGATTCGGCGACTGCACAGATTGTGACTCAATTCGAGAAATACTTGGAGGTCGTCTTTGGCTGATACATTGTTTTCCATCGCAGCGGTCATTATGTTGGTGTCCATTGTCATCACATTCATCCGTATTGTCATCGGTCCAGAGCTTGGTGATAGGGTGGTGGCTCTCGATGCAATGACCATCATGGCCTTATCTGGAATCGCCTATCTGGCCCATCTCTTGGGAAGGGTGATCTACCTTGATGTGGCCTTGGTATATGGTCTGATCAGTTTCCTCGGTGTGATAGCTGTCGCCAGATACATGGAAAGGGGGCTCTGAAATGGAAGTATTGGCCCTTGTCGGATCCCTGGTCTCCTTGCTGGGTGCCCTGTTTCTTCTGCTTGCGGCAATAGGCATCATCAGGATGCCCGACACCTACAACCGCATGCAGACGGGGACCAAAGCCACCACCTTGGGAAGTCTGCTGTTCTTCGTCGGAATCGGTTTGGCCCATCCCTCATGGTGGACAAAACTCCTGCTGTTGATACTCTTCATTTTCCTTACCAACCCGCTCTCTTCGCATGTATTGGCAAGAGCGTTGCACTTCATCGGGAAAAGTCCCTTGGTTCCGCAATATTTTGGATCTTTTGTACGGGACGATCTCGCAGATGACGAATCGCTGGAACACAAAGGGGAGGCAACATGAACCTGGCAATGGTGACCCTGTTTGGTTTGATCATGCTCATTGGAGGAGTTGCGGCACTCCATATGAAGGATACCGTGTCGGCAATCCTTGCCGCAGGCTCGGTCTCCTTGGTGGCCAGTCTCATCTATTTGCTGTTGGGAGCTCCCGATGTCGCCATGACCGAAGCAGCGATTGGATCGGCACTGACGACAGTGGTCTTCCTATTCTCTTGGACGAGAATACAACGTCATCCCGAGTCGACGAATGACCGGAAATCCGAATATAGGGAGGATGACCAACCATGATGAGACGTGTGATTGTCGTTATCGCCTTGGCGACGATAGCTTTCGGGTTCTTCCCCTTGGCAACACAAATCGGGGAACTATCCGGTCTCACCGGTATCGCTACCCACTACGTAGAGCAAGGAGCTGCGGAATTGGGAGCGGCCAATCTTGTGACTTCCGTAGTGGTGAGCTACCGAGGCTTGGATACATTGGGCGAGGTGTTGGTCCTTTTCACAGCCACCACCGGGGTCACCACATTGCTGACAGCCAAGAAATCCAAGTCTGTTACACAGAATGAGGAAGAAAAGTCGGTGAGACGGGAAGGTTCCGAATTGTTGGCCACCGGTGCTGCCTTCCTCTTCCCCCTGTTGGTTCTGTTTGGAATCTATATCTTCATGAACGGACACCTTACCCCTGGAGGAGGTTTCCAAGGTGGAGTGGTGCTCGCCTCCGCATTCCTTTTGCTCCTGTTCTCCGATTGTCGGATGCAACTCAACCACGTGCTGCTCAAAAGGGCCGAAGCCTTTTCCGGAGCAGCATATGTGGCCGTGGGATTGCTCGGTCTCTGGCTGGCTGGGGGCTTTTTGGATCCCAGATTTCTCCCTGCCGGTGAATTCGGGCAACTGTTCAGTGCCGGAGCGATTCCTCTCATCTACATTCTGGTGGGAATCAAAGTGGGTTCGGAGTTGACCGGAATCATCGACTCGATGAGGGGGTGTTCCCGATGATGCATCTCGTGCTGACGATAGGTTTCCTATTGGTCTGTATTGGTTTCTGGGGTTTGATGACGAGAAGGGACATCTTCCGCATGATCATCAGTTTTTCACTCTTGGATACCGGTGTCCATGTCATCATGGTGGGTATTGGATATGTACCTGGAGGTACCGCACCAATATTCGATGAAGCACTCGCCGTGGAGCAAGCGGTCGGAAAGGTGGTCGATCCCATTCCATCCGCTCTTGTGTTGACCGCGATTGTGATCGGACTTGCGGTAACGGCATTGATGCTCAGTTTTGCGATCAGGTTACATGCTTCCAAAGGAAGTTTGACTGTCGATGAGCTGAAGGAGTTGAAATGGTAAATCCACTATATCTCATCGCAGTACTGTTGGCTTCGGCATTCCTTCTTCCTCTCGTCGGTCGTCGGAATGCACAAGTTGGTCGATTGTGGGTACTCGCATTGCTTGCCTTTGCAGTGGCACTCCCTGTGCATTGGTTGTTCTTCTTGAATGCCGAAACGATGCGATCGATGGTCTTCCAAACCGCAGGATTCATCGCTCCTCTTTCGATCAACCTGCAAGTGGGAATCGAAGAATCCCTCATTCTCCTTATCATCAATGGAGGAGCATTGTTCAGCGCTCTCTATGCGAACAGACGGAAATTGCATAAGTGGGAAGGCTCCGCACAGATACTTCTGATTACCTTGGTGTTGGGAGTGAATGGACTGGTACTGGGTAGGGACTTGTTCAACATGTTTGTATTCATGGAGATCTCTTCGTTGTCGCTCTATGGTCTGGTGGCAACCACCAATAGCGGAGATTCGTTTGAAGCAGGGATCAAACTCATGGTTGCCGGAGGAATCTCTTCGGTAATGTTCCTGGTCGGGGTTGTGTTCCTCTACCGTATCACCGGAACGTTGAATCTTGATGAGATGATCGCGAACACACATCTTCTGAAAAATACAATCGGAATCACCGCCCTGTTTCTTCTTACCGTAGCGCTCCTGATCGAGCTGAAGCCGTTTCCCGCGAATGGTTGGGGTGCCGATGTCTACCAGGCGGCCGATCCCAATGTGTCGGCCTTGATCAGTGGTACCAGCGCCACAGCGATGTTGTTCGTGCTTTATAAAATCACCCCGTTGCTGGATGTTCGCTTGTTGAACATAGTGGCGATCAGTGGCGGGCTCACCTTCGTCGCTTCCCAGCTTGTGGCTTACAAGCAGGATTCCATACGACGGATGTTGGGATATTCATCGATCGGACAAGTGGGGCTCCTGGTGGCGGTGATCGCCTTGGGACGATTCCGATTTGCATCCGATGTGGCCGGTGGACACTTCTTTTTGATCCTGCTTCTTGCAGGAAACCATCTTTTCAGCAAAACCGGACTGTTCTGGATGAGCGGGAGTACCGGTCAACATTCACTCGAACAATTGCGGCGCCATGGTTCATTGCGTCAACATCCTTTGGGAATTGGGTTGCAGGGAATTCTCACTTCTGCGTTGGCGGGCTTTCCTCCCTTTCCCGCATTCTGGGCAAAGTACCTGTTGATCACCACACTGTTGGCCAATGGAGCGTACTGGTGGGCATTCGGTATTCTATTCGGTTCCTTGATCGAAGCGGCATATCTGTTCAAATGGTTCTTGTCGGCGATCAAGTCGACCGATGATTCCACAAATATCCATGATGAAGTGATCCCGGCCGATTTTCAGAACGATACTCTTTCCAATCAAGTTTCCCGTTCCATTGCACGCCCTTTGGAAAGTCTTATGGCTCCATTCTGGGCAACAGTGGTACTTTTGGCAAGCGGACTTCTCCTCGCCGGAGTATTCATTCCCGCTACCTTCGACATGCAGGGCATGCTATTGCTACTGCCGCTTGCGTCGCTGGTGATCTGGACAATCTTCGATTTGCTACATATGCCATTCAAGCTGCAGATGGGATTGGCTTTTCTGGGATCGTTGGGGTACGCGATAGTCTACCTTCCCAATTTGCATGGTGTGAAGCTGGTCTTCGGGTTGTTGTTCATCGTGGGTTCAGCGGTCCAGATGGTACCTCTTCTCAATCGTCGGGGACATCATTTCGGTCTCGCGGGAATGTTGCTCGCACTTGTCTTTTCGCTGGGAAATCTTCTGTATGCATCATCCTCACTACAATTTTTCTTCTCTTGGGAATTGATGACCATCGCCTCCTTCTTCCTTGTGGTGCGTGGGCGTCGCGCATCCGGAGCAGCCTTGAGGTATCTGGTGCTTTCATTGGCAGGAGCCTTCAGTATCCTGGCCGGATTGTCGTTGGATGGGGGATCGGTTGCGGCAGTATTGCTCGGTATCGGTTTCCTGATCAAGATGGGTGCGTTGGGGCTCCATATATGGTTGCCTGGGGCATACGCGGAAACCGATGATGATCTATCCACCTTCTTCTCATCGATCTTGAGCAAGGCAGGACTCCTGATGCTGTTTGTGCTTGCCGGAATATTCGCACAGAAGATGATGGTTCCACAATTCCTGCGGGAAACCCGAATCGCCCAACTGTCCGATGGCATCGCCTTCACCGATGTACTGGGGTGGGTGGGAGTCCTTACCGCCTTCGCCGGGGCCTTTCTGGCCTTGTTCAAGGAAGACATCAAGTACACACTTGCATATTCCTCGATGGGACAGGTCGGTTATATGTTGCTCTCCTTTTCCCTCATGTCCCAACTGGGATGGATGAACAGTCTCTATCTGGCAGTCACCCATGCACTGTTCAAGGGGATGTTGTTCGTGGCGATCGGTGGTGTGATATACCGTACGAAGACCAGGATGATGTACCAAATGGGAGGATTGATTACAAGGATGCCCCTCTCCTTTTTCACCGTATTGATTGCCATCATCGCAGTGTCGGGAGTTCCTCCTTTGACGGGATTTGGCGCGAAATGGATGTTGTATACCGCTTTGATAGAGAAAGGATGGTACTTGCAGGCGGGAATCGCGATGTTCGCCAGCGGAATCGCCTTCCTCTATCTGTTCAGACTCATCCATGTGATCTTTCTCGGACAACTCAAGGATGCCCATAGGGATATCAAGGAAGCTCCCATTTGGATATTGATCCCCCAGGTGGTGGGCATCGTCGGCATCCTCCTGATATCCATGTATCCATCGCTTCTGTTGAAACCGCTTGAAGCGGCTGTTGCTCCCTACTTCGATGCCACCATCGCTTGGGAAGGATATACCGTACTCTCCACCTTGGGGTATTGGAACGGAACAGCCGTCATGTATGTGACCATGGGTGTGTTCCTCGTGCCGTTGGTTTGGCTTTTGATCGTACAACGAAAACATACCCAAAAGGTCGGGCAGTTCAATATCGTGTATGCGGCCGAACGTCCCTATCGTCCCGAAACCACTCATTTCGGCTACAATTTCTTTGCCCCATATGAAAAGGCGTTGGGTTTTCTCCTTCACCCGAGGGCCACGCGCTTCTGGTACCGGATCGTTTCCGTGATCGATGTGGTCGGAAGTGCGGTCCGTAGGTTGTACAGTGGCAATGTCCAGACCTATGTACTCTGGATCGTACTCTATTTCGGTATCCTCTTGACGATACTCCAGAGGGGGATGTGATCGTATGAATGAATTGTTGACCAAAGCCGGATACACCCTCATCTCGTTGTTCGTCATCACCAACTACGGTTTGCTGCTTGGCGGAACCATGGCGAGGGTTCGTGCCAAAGTGCAGGGAAGGATCGGACAACCGGTCTGGCAACCATATATCGATATCCTCAAGAACAATTTCAAACGTACCGGGGTGTATCACGGTGTGATGTTCTACCTCGGTCCGGTTTTCCGATTGGCCGGTGGACTCGGAACCTATCTGTTTATTCCCGCGGTCTACGGTTCCGTGGTATTCTCCAATTTCTCATTCTCAGGCGATGTGTTGCTTGTGATGTATTTCATCTTTTTCGGACAATTGGGGATGGCCTTGGGAGCTGGACAGAGCGGACATCCCTACAGCCCAATTGGAGTGTCCCGGGGATTGGCCCAGATGACTGCATTCGAAGTTCCTTTCGCACTCTCGGTCATTTCCATCGCAGCCCAATACCAGAGTCTGTCGATCACGGAACTGGTTGCCGTCCAACAGGGTGGGATTGCCAATTGGATCGCCGTCACCAATCCTCTCGCCATGATCGCCGGAATGATCTCCTTCCTTGGGATGTCGATGGGCAATCCCTTCAGTGTGGTCATCGCTCCTCAGGAGATACCGATAGGACCACCCACCGAGATGCAATCGAGTTTCTTGGGAATGTTGCAGACCAATAGGGCGATCTTCAATGGTGCGAAGCTGGTGTTGTTCATGAATCTCTACTTTGGAGGAGCGACGAACATTGGTGTGATGGTCATCAAGACGTTCCTGATCTATCTCTATACGGTGATTGTGGACGCTTCGTTTCCTCGTTTTCGGACCGACCAATCGATCCGTTTTTTCTTGGGGATTCCCACTCTTGTGGGAATTGCCGCAGTCGTACTTCAGATGCTCTAGAACAAGTGGTTGTGGGAGGCTTCTCATATGGATGGAATACATGGTTCCGAAACAGAAAAACAGTTGGAGATGGTGTCCGATCAACTGCGTTTGGCCAATGCCGGACTTTCGGATGGCGACAAGGCCTACTTTTGTGATGTCCGGCCACATCGGGTGGAACCGTACAAGGGAATCATGGAAACCTTCGCCAATTGGGCGCGCTCCCAATCCCTCTGGATATTGGGATTCGGTACCGGATGTGGAGCGATCGAATTGCGTCCACTGATGACATCCCGGTTCGACATGTACCGCTATGGCATCCAGGCACGTCCCACGCCACGCCAATCCTGTGTATTCATCATTGGAGGCTATGCCTCGGTGAAAACACTCAAGCGGATTGTCAGAAGCTATGAACAAATGCAAGGACCGAAATTCGTCCTCGCCTTGGGAAGCTGCACCATCAACGGAGGGATGTACTGGGATAGCTACAACACCATCAACAGGATAGACCATTACATTCCGGTGGATGTCTATATTGCTGGATGCATGCCCCGTCCAGAAGCACTACTGGGAGGTTTCTTGCGCTTGAAGCAGATGATTAGAGAGGGAAAATGTGAAGGCATGAACAGATACGTTGATGACTTCGATTGGTACAAGGCAAACCAGAAACAGATCATCCATGACTGGAACATGCCCGACTACAACTGGTGATGGAGGATACATCGCGTGACGATTCAAGATAGGGATACCACTATGCAGGAGAAAAGCAAATCGTTTCGGGAAGCCGTCCCGGAGGGGTTCGTCAATGTGCCGGCCGCGGAGGCGGTGGAGTACATCACCCGTCTTCGGGATATCGAGGGCTACACCCACCTGGTGTTCCTCACCGCAATCGACTATATCGAAGATTCCTTGTTCCGACTCACCTATATGTTGCACAATTACTTCAAGGGACTTGATCTCGGGGTCCAGGTCGATATAGCTCGCGAAAGTGCCGGCATGGAATCCATCCATCACCTTTGGCCCCATGCGGCGACGTACCAGAGGGAATTGAAGGAGATGTTCGGAATCGATTTTCCAGGAAGTCCAGGAGTGGATGATAGCTTCATATTGGAAGGGTGGATGGAAATTCCTCCGATGAGACGGGAGTTCGACACCAAGGCTTACTCGGAACAGACCTATTTCCCAAGACCTGGGAGAAGTTCCCACGACACCACGGAATATATGAAAGAGAAATTGTACCCCAGTGAGGCCGAGACATGGTAGAAGCGCATAAGTACGACCCGAGAAGCAAATTCCCTCCGGTGGATGACATTGATGGCAAGAGCCGATACGACCTCCATTCGGGGAAATACCTGAAGGTATGGCAAGGCCCGCAACATCCGGGCATCACCGGAAACATGTCGCTTGAATTGACGGTGTGTGGAGATGAAGTGATTGAGTGCAGAACACATGTCGGGTATCTTCATCGCGGCTTCGAGAAGTTGATGGAACGTCGACGTTATATCCAATGTTTTCCCCTTGTATGCAGGATCTGTGTGCCCGAACCCGATTTCAACGAATATCTTTTTGCCGAATGCACGGAGGAATTGGCTGGAATCGAAGTGCCGGAGAAGGCCCACTGGTATCGTGCCTTGACGTTGGAGATGGCTCGACTCGCCTCATTTCTGATGTGGACAGGAGGACAGGCCGCGGCGTTCGGGATGGGGACGATCGGACAATGGACCGTCACCATGCGGGATTATGTGCTCGACCTGTTCGAAGAGCTGAGTGGAGGGCGCATTTACCATATGTATATCATTCCCGGTGGGGTTCGTGCCGATCTACCGGTCGGGTTTGCCCTCCATGTGGAGCAAACCCTCAAACAGATCGAGAAAGTGCTGGACGATGTCGAATTGGTGATGATGCATAACGCGGTGTTCAAAAAACGGGCCAAAGGGCTAGGTAAAATCGACCCTGCGATGGTTGACGAGTACGGGATCACCGGACCCAATGCACGGGGGAGCGGCATACGACGGGATATTCGCAAGGATACTCCCTATCTTGTCTATGATCGACTTGAATTCGATATCGTGACCGAAGAGGGTGGGGATGCATATGCACGGACCTGGGTACGGCTTCGTGAGACTCGTCAATCGATTGATTTGATTCGCCAAATTTTGGCATGTATGCCGACTTCCGGACCGTTCTTCCAAAAATTGCCCAACGTGTTGCACTGGAGGATTCCAGCCGGACAGACCTATCGGAAAGCCGAATGTACCCGTGGGGAATATGGATTCTTCATGGTCTCCGATGGTTCCGAGTTGCCCAGAAGAGTCTATGTTCGTGGACCGAGTTATACCCATGCGGTCACACTGATGGAAAAACTTGCCGTACACGTGAATATTGCCGATACCGCGGGACTGATGGTCAGCCTGCATACCTACCCACCCGAGATAGAGAGGTGAAGAGATGAGCTTGAAAGATATTGTGGCCCCGTTTTCCGTTTGGAAGCGGGTATTTGAAAAACCCTATACGAATAAAAAACCGATCGATACCCGACCTGGAGCTCCCCGCTACAGGGGGTTTCATAAGAATGAAATCGAAACGTGTATCGGATGTGGAACATGTGGGGAGATCTGTCAGAATGCGGCGATCGATATGGTTCCGGTGAAGGAGACCCGTCATGGTGATTCCGGTTTGCGTCCCAGAATCGATTATGGGCGCTGCTGCTGGTGCGCACTTTGTGTCGATATCTGTCCCTCCGGCTCATTGGGGATGAGCAATGAATATCTTTGGGTCGATGACGATCCCGAAGTATTCCGTTTCACTCCAGGACATGACGAAACTTCTTGGAATGGCAGCGAACTCGGTTACCGTAGGGCCGAGGGCTACGATTTGTTGGAAGGACAACGTGTACCCATGCCGATGCTCCCATTCGAAGAGAGCAGAAAAAGTTTTGTGGAGATGGTACAGGGATATTCCACCGAACAGGCCAAGGCCGAGGCCGACCGCTGTATCGCATGTGGCATTTGTGTCGCCACCTGTCCCGCCCATATGCGGGTTCCCGATTATATCAAGGCCATACGCGATGACGATATGAAGGAAGGACTCAAGATAGTATACCAAGCCAATCCCCTTCCAGCCTCATGTGGACGCGTCTGTTCCCATGCCTGCGAATATGTATGTGCCATGAAGCATAAGGGCGAGGCGATCTCCATACGCTGGTTGAAGCGCTATATAATCGATCAGATCTATCTAGGTGAATATGGTTCCATCCTTCGCGAACGCGAACCCGACAACGGAAGGAGTGTGGCGATCATCGGATCGGGTCCAGGAGGATTGAGTGCCGCATATTACCTTCGTCTGCTGGGGTATGCGGTGACTATCTTCGATGCGAACGAAAAGGCGGGTGGAATGCTCCGTTATGGAATTCCCGAATACCGGCTGCCGTATGATCAGGTCGAGAAGGATATTGCATTCATCGAATCCTTGGGAGTGGTATTCCGACAAGACATGCAAATTGGCGTCGATGTGGAATTCAACGAGATCTACGATACCCATGATGCGATCTTCTTCTCCACCGGTCTTTCGGATCCCTATGCATTGGACATTGCCGGTGAGGATCTGCCTGGTGTGATGTCTCCATTGCAGATGTTGGCGGATGTGACCGATGGCAAGCAACCCGCTATCGGTTCTTCGGTGGTGGTTGTCGGTGGCGGGAATGTCGCCATGGATGCGGCGAGGACATCACGCCGGTATGGAGCACAAGTGACGGTGCTTTACAGACGACGTGAGGTCGATATGCCGGCAGATGTTGAAGAGATCCATGAGGCGCGTGGTGAAGGATGTGACATCATCGTCCAAGCAATTCCATTGAGAATAGAGAAGGGTGACGATACTCGCTTGAAGCTCTATTGGGGAGAAGCGGAGATGGTATCGGATGGACCTGGAAAACGCCCGAGGCCGGTTTTGATCGAAGGTTCGGAGAGGGTGATCGCCTGCGATACCGTCATTCCCGCAATCGGCCAAGCAGGGAACTTCTCCTTCCTTCCGGAGGGGATGGCTTCCCAACTGCTCGGTCCCAAGGGATCGGTAGTGGTGGATGAGTATCATCGTACTGCCGTTCCCAAGATGTATGCCGGTGGTGACATCGCCAATCCGAAGAGGGATGCCATCAGCGCGATCGCCAACGGTCACTCTGCGGCAAAGGGGATCGACATTTTTCTTAACAATTGTGCCGATTGATCGTTCAAATGGACAAAATTCCTTCTATGGGGTACGATACCGCAACATGGAGTGAGAATGGAGAACGATACACATAAAGCCCAGGTTTTGGCGGAAGTGATGGAAAAATTCGATAAGAACCAATGTGCGTTGGTCGAGAAGATGCTCTCGATCATGTCAAATCCCGTTCGTTTCCATATCCTTTGCGCTTTGGAGAAGGAATCGTTTTCCGTATCCGAATTGATGGCCTTGAGCAACAGCCAACTTTCGAATATTTCCCAACAATTGAAAATGATGACCCTCGCAGGATATATCGGTAAGGAACGTCAGGGTAAACAGATCATCTATACCCTCAAGGATAATCGCATACGACAATTGATCCATACGCTCGAACAGTTGTTCGGAGACAACTGAGTTGAATTCGGTGACTATCCATCAATGGGTTCAACGAATAATGGCCTAAATTTTTTTCCTAGCGAGAATTTCCATCGTACGTACAAGACCGAAGGGGTGGCATCAATGATTTGGGTGATCAGCCCATCCACTTTTACAGGTGAGATTCCCACCAATTTCCCTGTGATGAACCAGTGATCTTTTCGAATCTTATACCAGTGATAATGGCGTCTATTTCCACTTACAGCAATTCCCAAGCACAGGATATACTGAAATTCCTGGTATAACCATCAGGACAACAGAGGAGCCACATGAGTATCTGGGATTTGAAGAAATTCATTCGATCCTGCTCGGCAATGGAGGAAAATGACAGTGTCTTCATGATGGTAGCGATACCTGGTCTTCCGTCGGATTCATATTTTATATTTTAAGAAATACCTTTCATTTGGCACATGTCCTCCTGTGGCACACGTATGATCCAAGTTCCATCTTGGGAGCCGCTTCCGATACCCAGGCCAAAAGAGGCTGCCGGTACTGTTTCCCAGGAATGAGTGAACTATTCTCCCTAACGAATTTCATGATATTTGTTAGGTAGAACATGCGATTCTCAGATTCTTTGCTTTGATTTAGGCTTTGGAATGCCAAATAGTATCCTTGTTCCAATTGCATCGTCAAAATTGTGAATGGTGCAATTGTAGAAGCAATACGTGTTGAAATATTTGGAGGTTTATCAAGGAACCCTTTATGACTGGCATTACCGTTGGAGAGTTCCTTGCGCAGTAATAACTCATTCCCTTACACCTAAGTGCATTTCGACTGGCCAAAGATATCAGAGTCCCGGTAAGTTGCATTCAGGAAATTCTTAGTGGAAAGTGGACGATCTCTCTTGATAGCGCATTGCTTCTTGCCTATTATTTTGGAACCAGCACATCAGAGCTGAGTTTGCAAACCTACCTGCGTATCAACAGAGGCGAGAGTCGAAAGGCGAGTAGAGGCTTCTATGCTTGCAATCTTCTCATTCGTGATCGTATCAATGCCTCAAATGTTTGTTTCTCCTCTTCGGTAAGATGGCTCGCGCCGACTATTTCGATAAATACATCTTCCAATGTCAGGAGACGATGTATCAAACGCTCTCCTACCTTGGGGGAAATATTGAGATGTTGTGCCAGCTGTAGGAAATCAAGTCGATTGAGTCTGGAGTGTTTACCACCTAAAGAAAGTGCCGTTTCCTCCTTGTCCTCTGGTAGTACCAAGCTTGCTGGCAACAAATCGTAGGCAGGGGTGAGTTGATAGCGTCTGCCGTCCGGTGCATAGAGGGAAAAGTTTTTCAAATGCATATCGGAGTT
>CAYZJV010000060.1:0-18141 GCA_964478945.1 uncultured Spirochaetaceae bacterium
ACCATATGTTGCGAAGGGGACTGAAGAAGATGGATGTGATCAAGGCGATTGAGTCGGAACAAATGAAAGAGAACGTGGACCACTTCCACGTTGGTGATACCGTGAAGGTGCACTTCAAGATCAAAGAGGGTGACAAGGAACGAATCCAGGTCTATGAAGGTCTGGTCATCGCCTTCAAGAATGGCGGAATCCGCAAGACCTTCACTGTAAGGAAGAATTCCTATGGAGTTGGTGTGGAGAGGATTTTCCCTGTCCATTCACCCCGTGTGGAAAAGATCGAAGTGGTGCGTCGTGGACGGGTCAGAAGGGCCAAGCTCTACTATATCCGCACCAAGATCGGAAAAGCCGCGAAGGTACCGGAGCTCATTATTAAGAAGAAGTGAGTGCGATGTACCATATGCGTTCGAGGGGACGGTAGCCGTTGGCAACCGTCCTTTTTTCTTGATGCTATGGGCGATTCATTGCATCTCTTTGCCTATTGCGCTATGATTTGGTCAGAGTTTCCGTTGAGTCGAAGGGAAACAATGCCAAGAGGGACCATGAATGAATGATGGACAGGAATCGGTCGCCGGTAAGAAACGACCATCCAAAAAGAATGAAAACAAACGGAGACGACGTAGGCAACAGGCCAAACAGAATCCGAAGCAAGGTTCTGCTCCCGCACCGAAGGAGAAGAAGAAGCGAGCGGCGAGGAATTTCCCGCCCATCGTGGTTCCCAAGGTGAAGGAACCGGTTCCCACGTGCGCCATTTGTGGAAAACCGATCGAAGGGATTGCGCAGGCCATTTGTGGACCCGAGCCGGAGATGTACAACCATTTCGATTGTGTGTTGCGGAAAATCGCCGATGATGAGCACATCCTTCCGAAGCAGAAGGTCTCCTATATCGGGAGGGGAGTGTTCGCCATCGTGGACACCGATGAGGATGGCAAGTTCGTGTTCGTGAAGCGCATCCCTTTCGAGTCTCCCGAGAATTATGCGAGCATGAAACGGTTCGTGGAGGAGCAGAAGCAATGAGTGGTGGGGATACGACGCGAAAGGTGAGGGCGATGCTGCCGGGTACTTTCGATCCTCCGACGAATGGGCATCTGAATCTCATAGAGCGTTCGGCCAGGCTGTTCGAAACACTCGATGTGGTGGTGGCCGACAATATCAGCAAAAAGTGTTTGTTCACAGCCGACGAGAGGATGGAGATGCTCCGTTCGATGCTCGCTCCCTATACGAATGTGCGTGTGGTGATTTGGAAAGGCTTGGTGGTCGATTATGCCCGCGACGAACGGATCAATGTGATGATCCGCGGGGTCCGTGCCTTGGTCGACTTCGGTTACGAATTCGAATTGGCGATGACCAACAAGCAGCTCAATCCCGAGCTGGAGGTGTTGTTCATGCCCACCGATCCCAACTATTTTGTGCTTAGATCATCGGCCATCAAGGAGATGGCCGCCTTTGGAGCCGATATCAGCAAGATGGTTCCGAAAGCTGTGGCGGAAAAGTTGCGAAAGAAGGTCAAGTTGTTGACATAACACAGTGATTTCGTTATTCTCACAAAAGCAGATTTACGATTGAAGGGGTTAATATATGGCGGTACCAAAATATAAGACATCGAAGGCGAGAGCAGCCTCCAGAAAAGCGGCGAACATGCGGCTCGCCACTCCCACACTTTCTGTGTGCGGTACGTGTGGAAACATGGTGGTTCCTCATCGCGTATGCCCGAAATGCGGTTTCTACCGGGGCAAGCAGGTTATCGACCAAGAGAAAATGGCCTGAGGCTTGGCCCTCGTGGCTTCTATAATTTAGGAGGAAACTACATGGATTCGAATACCGTATTTGAGAAAGTGAAGAGCTTGATCGCTGAAAAGTTGGAGATCGAGGACAGCAAGATTACCCTCGATTCTTCCTTCCGCAAGGACCTTGGTGCCGATAGTCTCGACACATATGAGCTGGTGTATGCGATTGAAGAGGAATTGGGAGTATCCATTCCCGATGAGAAGGCCAATGAGTTCGAAACCGTCCGTGATGCAGTCGATTTCCTGGCCAAGAATTTGAAATAGTTTTACCCGCGATATGTCTGTTTTTCCAAAGACAGCGTCATATGGAAAAGCTCCTGGAATCTCTTCCGAGAGAAAACGGGAGCTTTCCTTATTTCAGAAACAAGCCGATATCAAGTTCAAGAATGCCGAACTGCTGAATCTCGCCTTTTGCCATCGTTCCTTTGCCAATGAGAGCAACGAGGGGATCGATAACAACGAACGTCTCGAATTTCTGGGAGACAGTGTGCTCGGTCTCATTGTGGCCAATTGGCTTTTCATACACCTTCCCGATTCTGATGAAGGTGACTTCTCCCGCATCAAATCCTTCGTTGTGAGTGAGGAGAGTCTGGCGAATGTGGCAAAGAAGTTGCGTGTGGACAACTTCATACTCATCGGTAAGGGAGAGGAGTTTTCCGGAGGCCGGAGCAAGAAGGCACTTCTCGCCGATTGCATGGAGGCAATTTTCGGAGCCTACTTCCTCGATTCGGGATTCAAGGCCGCGACCGACTTGGTCCAGCGGCTTTTGGTGCCAGAAATCAAGATGGTGCTTGCCAACAAACATCGCAAGGATTACAAGACCCTGTTGCAGGAGTATGTGCAAAAGAGGTACAAGACGTATCCCAAATACGATGTGGTGAAGAAGACGGGACCCGAACACGACAACACCTTCTGGGTGAAGGTTTCCGTTCAGAAGAAGACCTTCGGACCCGCACCTGGAAACAATAAGAAGGAAGGTGAGCAGGCGGCTGCGAAGATCGCCTATGAGGAGCTGGTCGGATCCTGATCGCCGGATGGTCCGGCTATCCTCTGGAGATAGAACTCCCGCGCGATGGTGGCCAATTTCTCATGATCGTTCTCTTTCGGATCGTCCAACACCGTATCCAATAGGAATTTCAACACGATTCCCATCACCGGACCCTTGGGTATGCCGAGTTTCGCCAGGTCGTTTCCATCGATGTCCAAATCCCTGGTGGTGAGCGCCGAGCTTTCCTCGAGGACTTGTCGTATCCGTTTTTCAAACGCGATGATTCCCTGTGGATCGGAATATCCATGGATCGCAACCTGATCGGCCAATCTCAATGCGAAGAGATCCTCCAGTGCATCGGAACCCACTTTGCCCACGAAACGTCTCACCGCTCCATCGGTCCAATCCTGAGTATAATGGAACATGTGGTGCTTGATGAGATTCAGCACGATCGATCGTTCATCATTGGAGAATTTCAATCTTCCCAGGATTTTCCTGGCCATTTTTTCAGAGTGGATCTCATGTTTGTGGAAGGTGGCTTCTCCGTCTCCATCGATTTTCTTGGCAGGAACCTTTCCCACATCATGCAGCAGTGCGGCAAGCCGTACGAGCGGTTTGGCGCGTGGTGCTGCATCACAGGCGGCGAATCCATGGCGCAACACATCATGCAAATGGGCTCCCTTTTGTCCAACCCCGTCTCCCAGTGCAAGTTCAGGAAGGATCACTTCAAGCGCATTGCATTCCTGCAGTTCCATGAGTCCCCTTGAGGGAATGGGGGATTCGAGAATCTTCATCAGTTCGGTTCTGATTCTTTCCCCCGAGACCGCACCGAGTCTCGGAGCGACCTCCGCCATGGACCGTTTCGTATGCTCCTCGATGGTGAAGTCGAGTTGGGCGGCGAAGCGGCAGGCCCGCATGATGCGCAAGGCATCCTCCTCGAATCGTGTGCTCGCATCCCCGATCGCACGAATCGTCTTCGCTTTCAGATCCTCCATTCCTTGGTGGTGGTCGACAAGTGTTCCATTCGAGGCATCGATGGCCAGTGCGTTGATGGTGAAATCCCTTCTCTTCAGATCCTCGTCAAGGGAACGGACGAAGTGTACTGTATCGGGATGTCGGTGGTCGCCATAGGTCCCATCCAACCTGAATGTGGTCACTTCGTGTGACCGTCCTTTGTACAGTACCGTCACCGTGCCATGTTTGATTCCTGTCGGAACAACCGATCTGAACAATCCCATCACTTCCTGCGGTTCGGCATCAGTGGCGAAATCGTAATCGGTGACGGGACGGTGGAGGAAGAAATCGCGTACCGCTCCACCTACGATATAGATGGAGAATCCTGCTTCGGTGAAACGGGAGGCGAATTCTCTAATGGATCGGGCGATGGGAAAATATGACATGGGGCAATGCTACCCACCTGTGGATACTATTGTCAATATAGATTGAATATCATGTCCAAAATGACTATAGTTGTCCCTAAGGTCGCCACATGTTCCGTTGTGACGGGCCGTATCCAATGGTTGAGGAGTTCCAACAATGTTCAATCCAGTCGATCCGAGAACAGATTTTCCCAAGATGGAAGAACAGATCCAGAAATTCTGGGAGGAAGAGGATATCTATGTGAAGTCGGTGGAGAACCGTAGCGCCGACAACGAATACGTATTCTATGATGGTCCTCCGTTCGCCACCGGTCTTCCCCATTTCGGACACCTTGTTCCCGGTACCATCAAGGACCTCTATCCTCGCTACCAGACGATGAAGGGCAAGCGGGTGAATCGACGCTTCGGTTGGGACTGCCATGGTCTGCCGGTTGAATACGAGATTGAGAAATCGCTCAACATCTCGGGTCATAAGGCGGTCGAGGAGTATGGTGTGGCCAAGTTCAATGAACAGTGCCGTTCCATCGTGTTGCGCTATACCTCGGAATGGAAGGCCACCATCAACCGTATGGCCCGATGGGTCGATTTCGAGCACGGCTATCGAACCATGGATACCGACTATATGGAATCCATCTGGTGGGTATTCAAGACATTGTACGAAAAGGGGTATATCTACGAAGGTTACAATATCCTTCCCTATAGTCCGGCTCTTGCAACGCCATTGTCGAATTTCGAGGTGAATCTCGGAGGATATCAGGATGTGGTGGACCAGGCGGTCACCGTCAGGTTCAAGGTCGATGGTACCGACGATACCTATTTCCTCGCATGGACCACCACACCGTGGACCTTGCCGTCCAATCTTGCGTTGGCACTCGGTCCCAACATCGAATATGTGAAGGTCAAGGATCTGCGGGAACAGGTGTACTATATACTTGGAGAGGCCAGATTGGGCAGCTATTACCAGGATCCGGCCGCATATGAGATCGTACAGCGGTATAAAGGTACCGAGTTGGCCGGTATGTCCTACGAGCCGTTGTTCCCATTCTTTGCCGATGTGAAGGAACAGGGTGCGTTCATCACCGTATTGGGGGATTACGTGACCGTGGAGGATGGTTGTGGCATCGTCCACACCGCTCCCGGTTTTGGAGAGGACGACTACCAGGTGTTGAAGGGAACCGGCATTCCCGTCATCTGCCCCATCGACGACGATTGCAAATTCAATTCTGATGTCCCTCTGTGGGAGGGAGTGTTCGTGAAGGATGCCGATCCCTCGATCATCAAGTGGTTGAAGGAGAACGGCAAATTGGTGAAGCGTGAGAATTACCTGCACAGCTATCCCTTCTGTTACCGTACCCACAAGCCGCTCATCTATCGTGCAATGGCGTGTTGGTATGTCGATGTGACCAAGCTCAAGGGATCGATGCTCGGTGCCAATGAACAGATAACATGGATGCCGCACCATCTCAAGCACGGTAGGTTCGGCAAGTGGCTCGAAGGTGCCAGGGATTGGGCGATCAGCCGCAACCGCTTCTGGGGAAATCCGATCCCCGTGTGGAAGTGCGATGGATCTGATTATATGGAGGTCATCGGTTCGATCGATGAGTTGGAGCAGAAGAGTGGGGTGAGGGTTTCCGATCTGCACAAGCATTTCGTCGACGAGATCACTTGGCCCAGTCCCGATGGATCCGGTACCATGCGGCGCATTCCCGATGTGCTCGATTGTTGGTTCGAGTCCGGTTCCATGCCGTATGCGCAGAACCATTATCCTTTCGAGAACAAGGAGTTTGTCGAGGAACATTTTCCGGCCGACTTCATCTGTGAGGGTTTGGACCAGACACGCGGTTGGTTCTACACTTTGGTGATCATCGGGGCCGCACTTTTCGACAAACCGGCGTTCCTCAACTGTGTGACCAATGGGATCGTGCTCACCGCCGATGGCAAGAAGATGTCCAAGTCGTTGAAGAACTACTCCGATCCGATGGATATTGTGAACCAATACGGTGCCGATGCGTTGCGTTTCGCACTCATGAACAGTGCGGTCACCAGGGCCGAGGATTTGAAATTTTCCGAAGACAGTGTGAAGGAAGTGCTCAAGACCCTCATCATTCCGTTGTGGAATGCCTATTCGTTCTTTGTCACCTATGCCAACATCGACGGATATGAACCTTCGGAAACTCCTTTCGAACGGTTGGACAATCCGATGGACCGCTGGATCGTTTCAGCGAGCGAAGCTTTGGTACGTGAAGTGACCGAAGCGTGGGACGACTACGAGACCCAGCGCGGATGTGGTGCGATCGTCTCCTTCATCGATTCTTTGAACAATTGGTATATCCGACGCAGCAGAAGAAGATTCTGGCGCTCGGAGAACGATACCGACAAGAAGATGGCGTACGATACACTGTATCGTGTACTTATGACGGTGATCCATGTGGCCGCTCCGGTGATTCCATTCACCACTGAAGAGATCTATCTGAATTTGCGTTCCGCGGAAATGCCGGAATCGATACATTTGGGTGATTTTCCCACCTATGATCAGGTGCAGCGTGATTTGGAGCTCGAACAGAAGATGGATTTGACCAGAAGGGCCATCACCATGGGTCGTTCGCTCAGAAGCGTACACAATCTTAAGATTCGCCAACCTCTCGGCAAGCTGTTCTTGGTGACCACCGATCCAGTGGAGAGGGAGATCCTCGATACGATGAAAGATATCATCGAGGAGGAATTGAACATCAAGAGGATTTCGATCCAGGCTGATGAGAGTGGATTGGTTTCCTATCAGGCGAAGGCCAACTTCAAGGTGCTCGGGAAACAACTGGGCAAACATATGAAGGAGGTCGCGGCGAAGATCCAGGAGTTGGAGAGCGAAACGATCGCTTCGATTCTTGATGGACAGACTGTTGAAATCGGGTATGCCGAGGGAACGATCACCATTGGAGTTGACGATATCATCGTGCAACGGTTTGAAATTGAGAATATGAAGGTGCTCAACGAAGGACAACTCACCGTTGGATTCGATACCACCATCACCCATGAACTGTTGCTCGAGGGGATCGCACGGGATATCGTGCGTGCGGTGCAGAATCTTCGCAAGGAGCAGGATTTCGATGTCGCCGATCGAATTTCCCTGCGGGTGGCCGGCGATGCCTTGGTTTCCGAGGCGTTCAATGAATTCAACGACTATATCGCGAAGGAGACGCTTGCCGATGTGATGAAGTTCTCCGACAGTCCCGATTCGATCGAGATTCCATGTGGGGATACGGTAGCGAGAATCCAGGCGGTGAGGCTCGGATAGGAAGAGGTGGCTGATGGGCAAGAAGGCCGCGGTCAAGGTAATCGCTTCATTGGCGATGCTCATGTCTCTGGTTTCTTGTGTCCATCGACCGGCAAACGATCAATATTGGTTCCAAGGCATGGGTGCCGATCGTGAGATCGTGGTAACCGTCGACACGAAACATCCCGAGAAGCTACCGGGACCATTGGTGTTCGATGATCCGACGTTCGCTCAATTGCTGCAGCGGGTGGATCGTTTATCGGTGGCCTTGTACGATACCGCCGATGGCGAGGATCCTGATGGGGTGCTTGATGCAGGCGACCTCTCGCGGTACGAGTTCTACGGAGCCGCGGAAGGAAACATTCCTGCGTTCCTGACCAACAGCATGTTGTTGTGGAACGAAGAGTGGAGGAAGATCGAAGAGGGAACGATCCGGTATTACCGCAATGAATGGCTTGGTCTCGATGTGTTCGCACCACGACGGGGTTTGCTGCTTTTCGCCAGCGACGATTACCTTAAGGCCTACAGGACGATCTACAAGGAGCGTTCGACGAGAATTCCCATCGGACTTGCCGATAGGATGTCCAATGCGGTGTTCGGGTTTTATATCGCGGGTCCACAGGCGATGATCGATGTGGGGCTTGCACTCCCGAAGACCGTGCTTGCCCAGACGGCTTCGATTGTCTTGGTGCTTGAGGAGAGTGGGGATGGTGTGCCCGCTTTGGGTGGAATCATCACGATGAAGAGTCCGAAATTGGCCAACTCCCTTTCCATTCTGCTGAAAAGTTCGTATATTTCCGATAAAAGGCGAAACAGGGAACCACTCGGTGATTTGACGAATCTGTTCATATTGGAGAACGACGCGGTGTACATCAACGACATGCCACTCTCCGATACACAGTACTCGGCATTTTCCGAGATCTTCGGATCGCTCGCATCACTGACCACAGGAGAGAAACGATAATGCCTATCTATGAATATGTGTGTGATTCCTGCAACCATCAATTCGAAACCGAGCAGAGCATGCGTGAGGATCCTCTCACCGCATGTCCCCGATGTTCGGGAAAGATCCGTCGGGTCTTCGGTCTCAATTCCGTGATATTCAAGGGCAGTGGTTTCTATTGCAATGATTCAAAGAAGAAGGAAGCCTCTTCAAGCGACGGCGCGGCCACACCTTGCGCCAATTGTCCCGCTGCTTCCGGAGCCTCCTCATAGCACGAATATTTCGGTTTGTCCGACAGCCTGTTCCAACAGGTGTTCGATCCCCATTTCCCTGTAAGCCTTGGTGAGGAGTTCCTTGTCGGGTCGTACCAATGGATGTTTGGGACTGAATATGGTGCAGCAGTCCTCATAGGGAAGGATCGAAGTCTCATACGTCCCAATCATCCTACTGGTCTCCACGATTTCATTCTTATCCATTCCGATCAGAGGTCGGAAGACGGGTAGATCCGATATGCTGTTGGTGAATGCAAGACTTTCAAGGGTCTGGGACGCCACTTGACTGAGCGATTCCCCGGTGATGACAGCCAAACAATTCCGTTGGACTGCCAACATGTTGGCAATTCGCATCATGCAGGCACGCATCATGAGTGTGTTTTCCTCTTCGTGGCTGTGTGTCTTGATATGGAGCTGCACATCGGTGAATGGCACCACATGCAGCGTCAATCCACTACAGTAGGGACTGAGTAGCTTCGCCAAAGTGATCACCTTCTCCTTCGCCTCGTCGGAGGTGTAGGGGTAGGCATGGAAATAGACAGCTTCCTGACGCAATCCACGTTTGGCCATACGGTAACCCGCAACAGGACTGTCGATCCCTCCCGAAAGCATGAGCATTCCCCGTCCCGCCGTACCTACCGGCAATCCTCCGGGACCAGGTTCGGGGGAGGCATACAGGTATGCCTTGTCACGGATTTCCACATGCAGGATTCTGTCGGGGTGGTGTACATCGACTCGCAATTCGGGTTGTGAAACCAAAATCTCGTGTCCCAGTTCGCCGGAGATCCCATAGGAGTCGAGAGGGAATTTCTTGTCGGCCCTCACGGTTTCCACCTTGAATGTTTTGGCTCCCGTAAGAAAAGAAGCACGCGACGAAATTTCCCGCGCCACCTTGCGTATCTCATCCATATCCTTTGCGCAGGTGGACGCTTTGGAAAAGCCCACCACACCGAATGTGGTGGAGAGTGCCTGGTAAACCTGTTCCTCGGGTGTGGAGCTTTCCACTTCGATGAACAATCGTCCCTTCTGTTTCTTGAAGAAATTCTTGTAAGGTCTGAGCTTGTATTTGATGTTTTCCTTCAGCTTCCGCTCAAAGAAATCGCGATTCATCTTCTTGAGGGAGATTTCCCCCAAACGTACGAGGTAGAGTGTGGTTTCCATATCATCTTCTCCTGGTGAGCGAGCTCATCTTTTTCGCTTCTTGTACGAGGGTCTGGGCCAGATCGTCGATGTTCGATTCGGTGGTCTGTGGACCGAATGAAATGCGGATCGCCGAGGACGCCTTTTCAGGCGAAAACGAAGCTCCCGCAAATACGCCTTCTCCTTTTCCGGGGGCATTGTTGGAACAAGCCGAGCCACTGGAAATGCAGAATCCGTTGTCGTACATCACCCGGGTGAATACTTCCGAAGGGAGGCCCTTCACACAGAGTGCGAGTATGTAGGGGGTAATCGCAGATCCCGAATCGATGCCGGGGCTCATGAGTTCCAACAGATCGCCATGTGGCGCAATGGATCGCTCGAATCTGCGCCTGAGCCCGATTCCCCTTTCCAGACTTGCATCCATGGTGTCGAGCGTCTCTTGAAGGGCAGTGTTCATTGCAGCGATGGCCCCGATATTCTCGGTTCCCGCACGTATGCCCATTTCCTGTCCCCCTCCTTTGGATAGTGGTGCGATTTTTGCGTGGTGCTTGAGATACAGTATGCCGACTCCCTTGGGTCCTTGGAACTTGTGGGCGCTGAAGGTGGCCGAGTCGATATCGAGGGACCCTAGTTCGAGTGGTATCTTCCCGATCGATTGGACCGCATCCACATGGATATGGATCGGTCGACCATGTTGCTTCTGGTGGGTTCTGACGATTTTGGCAATGTGTGCGATATCCTGCACCGTGCCAAGCACATTGTTTACCAACATGACGCACACCATTCGTGTATCGCTTTGTAGACTCTGCTCAAACTGTTGCAGATCGAGATATCCTTGTGGTGCCTTGACCGTGTGTACGGTGCAACCGTGTTGTGCAAGCAGACGCTGGTAATTGATCACCGAATCGTGTTCGATGGCGCTCATGAGTACGCTTGCAGGTGATCGAAGCCACAACAACGACTGGAGTACGATGCCGTTGCCTTCGGTGGCTCCGGCTGTATAGACTATCTGTTTTGGGGACACACCGAGCAAGTGTCCGGTCGTCTCACGTTGGAGGGAGAGGAATTTCGCCGCATCCTTTCCCTCCTTGTGGAGGGCCGATGGATTCCCACGATACGTGCGTACCGAGGAAGCATAGGTGTCGAGGGCACGTTCGCTCATCGGAGTGGTCGCCGCCCAATCAAAGTAGTAGGGAATCATACGCCCATCATGTGACAAATCGGCGTCTTTTGCAATAAGTCGCTTGTCCCCGACTTGCCTTTGGGAGTATAACAGGGTATGCGAACACTATGGACCTGTGAATTGGGAAACAAGGTATCGAATGTGCATGTGGTGGAGTCGTTGGAGCAAGTCGCCGACCGTTATGCCGACGAAGAGGATCGACTCCTATGGGTGTGTGACGAACACACCAGACACTTGGTGCCTGAAGGTGGGTCCCTACTCGTATTGCCCAGTGGTGAGATCGCGAAGAATTGGAACAGTGTGGAGGCCATTGTCTCGAAAGCCCTCGAACTTGCCTTGGCCAGGGATGCCCGTTTCATTGCGGTAGGGGGAGGAGTGGTATGCGATCTTACCGCCTTCGCCGCCTCCATCTATATGCGAGGTTGTGCAGTGAGTCTCGTTCCCACCACCTTGTTGGCCATGGTGGACGCTTCGCTGGGTGGGAAGAGTGCGATCGATTTGCTCGATGTGAAGAATCTGGTCGGAACTTTCTTTCCCGCCGAGGATATCTTTATCTGTCCGTCCACTCTATCGACCCTTCCCGATAGGGAATTCCGTAACGGTCTGGGAGAAGTCCTCAAGCATGCGCTGCTTTCGGGGGATGATGGGTTGTATCGTTTCCTGAACGACCATATGCAACGGATCATGGCAAGGGAAACGGTGCTTCTGGAAAGGATGATCGTCGATTCCCTGCAAGTGAAGCGGGACTATATCGAACGCGATCCCACCGAAACGAAAGGGATTCGGGAGGCGTTGAATCTCGGTCACACGTTCGCACACGCACTCGAGTCCGTGGGGAAGATGAGCCGATGGTCTCATGGCGAGGCTGTGGCTTGGGGGGTGGTGAAAGCCTTGCAGGCAGGAGTCCGCCTGGGTATCACCGAAGGGATGTTCGCCGATACATATGTCGCTTTGTTCGATGGATATGGATTCGATTCCTCGCTGAAGGTCCAGGACACCGCTACCTTCATCAAGGCACTTGGGAAAGACAAGAAGCGTCGTGGTTCGGTGGTCCGGTTCGTACTCATGGAATCCCAGGGAAAGCATGTGCTGCGTCCGGTTCCTTCGGAAATCGTGATCGAAGCGATCTCCTAGATATCGAACAACCTCAGGTAGCGTTCGAAGGTCTTCTTTGCCAGACGCAACTGTTGTCCGTGGGTGTTGCCATCGATTTCGTCCACGAGCTGCCCCAATGCGTAGAGGGATGAGTCGAGCGCCTCGAATCCGCTGCGGGTACTGCTGAAATAATACATTCCGTTGCCCTGTGAGTTGAGTTGTACGAATCCCAATTGATGCGATTTCTTCTTAAGTCTGCAGAGTGCGAGAATCCAATCGAGATTATCGATCAACTGTTGCGGCTCAGCGGCGGTGAAGGTTCCCGAGGGAGGTGCTTCGAGGATTCCCTTTTCGGGGAATATCTTGCCATTCAATTCCAATATTGAAAAAAACTTATCGCCGAAATGGAGATAATGGCCCTGGAATTCCAATGCGGCGGGAAAATTCTTGGGTCTACGGGATGCGCTTTTGTTGGCATTGGCAAGATAGGAGAGGTCTTCCAGCGGGATAATGGCGATACGACGTTTGCCCTTCGACGCGTTGACCAGGGGATACTCCCGTTTGAAGATCATGACGCTGTCACGGGATTTGGGCTTCTGTTCCGAGGTGCGGTCTTTTCTTCTACGACCTTCCCGCTCTACAACCTCTTCCTCCTTCCTTACTCCGAGCAAACGTTGCTTGAGACCTGGGGATATGGTGTCGAGCCACTCTTTTTTCAGAGGGGACACTGTCCTCGCATACATGCGGCTGGTCTGGACGATTTCCCCCGCAAGAAGGAACTGTGGCATCTCCCTGAACCACGCCGAACCGGGATGGATGTAGATCCTGTCGGTGGTGAGGCTCTTGTACATGGTGCGTTTTGTCCTTACACAGACATACTGCAGCAATCCCGCAGCAAGACAACACAAATAATCCTTCGTGGTACCACCTGTTCCGATGGGAATTCCCATGTCTCCTACGATTTGGGCCAATTGTTCGGCCACATGGTGGATTTCCTGCATGGAAGGATAGTCGAGGTATTTCTTCCTACAATAGGCTTCCCTCGCCTCGTTGGATGGCAAGGACCGGATATGGCGGTAGATATGGAGATAGGAGATGAAATCCCCCTCTTCGGAATTGAAGGACTGATGGGCTTTGCGTGCTTCATCCTCCGCTCCAGGGGGGAGTACGAAGGGAGTTTTCGACGATAGGAAGGCGATGGCGATGATCACCTCCTCCAACACGTTGGGGTAGTGGAGCATCGCTTCCACGATCACCCGTGCATGTCGGGGAAGTAGTGGAAAGCGCACCATGTGTTGCCCGATGTCGGTGAGATGTCTCTGCCTGTCGATGGCTTCGATGAATTTGAGGGTTTGTTCGGCACTGGCTATCGCACTCGCCTTCGGACGGGTGATGAAGGGGAAATACTCGTAATCGAAGATGCCGAGTTCACTCATCCTGAGGACCACTTCCGACAGGTCGGTTCTCAGAATTTCCTCCAGTCCGAATTGGGCCCTCGTCTCGTAGTCGGTCTTGGGATAGAGTCTGACACACACTCCCGGGGCAGTCCTACCAGCGCGGCCCGCCCTTTGTTCACAGGAGCTGCGGCTGATGGGAAGGCTCACCAGGGAGCTGGTGAAATTCTTCTGGTTGTAATAATTGATTTTGGCAATGCCGGAATCGATCACGGTGGTGATGCCATCGATGGTGACGCTAGTTTCAGCGATATTCGTGGCAACCACAACTTTGGTTTTTCCCTTTGGTGTGGGAATGAACACCCGTTCCTGTTCCTCCTTGGACAGACGTCCGAAAAGTGGGAGTACCAAGAGTTTCCTTTGGAAAGGGGTATCGGCCAAATGTTGCATGCAGGTCTTTATATCGAATTCTCCGGGGAGAAAGATCAGGATATCGCCGTCCGATTCCTTCATCCTTTCCGATACGGTCTTCACGATGCTTGAGAACAGCTGTTCGGTATCGTTGGGGTCCTTCGGAGGCTTGTAGCGGATATCCACGGGATGGATTCTCGCATTTATACTGATGATCGGCGCTTGGTCGAAGAAATCGCTGAATACTTTGGTGTTGATGGTAGCCGATGAGACGATGACCTTGAAATCGTGTCGTTTCGCAAGGACCTGTTTGAGCAATCCAAGCACGAAATCGATATTCAGGCTTCTCTCATGCGCTTCATCGACGAGCATCACCGAATAGGTGGAGAGGAGGGGGGCGGCCTTCAACTCCATCAACAATATCCCGTCGGTCATTACCTTGATCCTGGTAGTGCGTTCGGTGGTGTCGCTGAAGCGCATCTTGTACCCCACATACCCCGGTTCGGACTCCAGCTGCCGACCGATGAAGTCGCAGACGGAGAGGGTTGCGATCCTTCTCGGTTGGGTGACACCTACGATACCTTTTTCGGTGTAGCCCGCTTCATCGAGGATGAGGGGGATTTGGGTGGTCTTTCCGGATCCTGTCGGGCTCTCCACCACGATGACCTGATTGTCCTTCAGTGCGGAAAGTATTTCCTGCCGATGTTGATACACCGGAAGATGCGTCATGGTGAACAAATTTCAATTCCTTCCGATATGTTCCACCACTTGTTCCACCGTCAACGCAGGCTGATCTTCCCTGGTGGCGAGATTGCGCAAGGTGCATGTCCCGAGAGCGATGTCCTGCTCCGAAAATAGGATCGCATATGGGATGTGGTTCAGTTCGGCGTACTTGAATTGGGCGACAGTCTTTTTCTGTGCGAGATAGATGTCGCAACGTACACCGGCTTTGCGCAACAAGGCTGCGAACTTGTGGTAGTGGGGACGTGATCGTTCGTCCTGGTTCAGTATGATGACATCGCTCGATGCGATATCCTGCAGCAACGGACTGTTCAATTCCTCCAACGCCGCCAACAGCCGGTCCAAACCGATCGAGGATCCGACTCCTGGAAGTTGTTCCTTCGTGTAGAGTGTCGCGAGATCGTTGTAGCGGCCACCGGAACAGATGGAACCGATTGCGGGAAGATCATCCAGGAACGTCTCGTAGACCACTCCAGTGTAGTAATCGAGACCTCGGGTGATGGATGGGTCGATCGAGAAGCGTTCCGCTATACCGAGCTCTTCAAGCAGTGAAAAGATGACCGACATGCGTTCGGTGTGTTCTGTTTCGTCTCCCGCGAGTTTCGAGAGTCTCGCCAGCACCTCTTGCGGAGAACCGGAAGTATCGGTGGCTACGTAAGCGAGTATGCGCTTCGCGGATTCCGGGTCGCCGATGATCGATTGCAGCTGATCGAGAACCTCTTCGGAGCCGATTTTGCGCAATTTGTCGACGGTTCTCAGGATTTCGACCGATTTGTCTATGCAACCCAGGTGTTGCAGGAATGCATTGAACAATCCCCTGTGGGCAACTTTTATGGAGAATCGCTCGAGACCGAGCGAACTGAGCGCGCTGTGCATCATGGAGAGTATCTCCACGTCGGCATAGGCCGAGTCTATTCCCACGATATCGAAATCACATTGGAAGAATTCACGATAACGGCCCTTCTGTGGATTCTCTCCCCGCCAAACCTTGGCGATATGGAATCGTTTGAACGGGGTCTGCAACTCATTCACATGGGTTGCCATGAAGCGTGCGAAGGGAACGGTGAGGTCGAACCGCAACGCAACATCACGACCTCCATTGTCGGCGAAATGGAATATCTGCTTGTCGGTCTCCCCGCCACCTTTCCCCAAGAGCACCTCGGTGTATTCGAGTACGGGTGTGTCGATAGGAACGAATCCATGTAGGGAGAAATCGTGTTCCAATGTGGTGATGACTTGTTTTCTGATGATTTCCTGAGAAGGGGTCGAATCCCGAAAGCCTTTCAATACTCTGGGTTGAATCATGCAAAGCAGCTCCTGTTGCATTTTTGATTGAGATGGTATACACAATGTAGTGTAAACAAATCCTCGCGAAACTGCAATAAGCCGGAATGGTACACTACTGATGCTGATACGCTACAAGAAAGGTAAGGATGGCACGAATATCCCAGTCGCCGAGATCTACACATCGAAGGAGCATGGGATCGACTCCAAGATGATTGATCTCGATGCGGTGTGGGCCATACGAAAATTGAAGCAATCGGGAGCCGAAGCCTATATCGTGGGAGGCGCGGTCAGGGATCTTTTGCTGGGACGCAAACCCAAGGATTTCGATATCGCCACCAGTGCCACTCCGCGTCAGGTTCAGAAATTGTTTTGGAACGGTAGGATCATCGGCAAACGTTTCAAACTGGTGCATTTGGTGTTCAAGGATAAGATCCTCGAGGTTTCGACGTTCCGTTCGGGTGAGGATGGAGGGGAAGATCCCACCGATATCTATGGTACGATCGACCAGGACGCGAAGCGCCGCGACTACACGGTGAATGCACTCTATTACGATCCCACCGACGGCATGCTGTATGATTTCAACAAATCGATGCTCGATTTCAAGAGGAGGAGGATCCGTTCGGTACTTCCCCTCACTTCATCCTTCATCGAGGATCCGGTGAGAATGATCCGTGCGATCAAGTATTCTGTCACCACCGGATTCGCCTTGCAGTTCGATGTGAAGAGGGCGATGAAACGTCACGCCACCGAGCTGGCGAAGGTTTCGAGTTCCCGTCTGACCGAAGAGGTGACCAAGATCCTCTCATCCGGCGATTCGGCTGCGATCTTCAACGAATTGTATCGACATAAGTTGTTGGTGTATCTTCTGCCATGTGTGAGTGTCTTCCCTCGAATGCAGGAAATCTACGATTCCCTTACCGTGCTGGACGAAAAGGTGAGCGCGATGAAGCAGTCGCCGGAGAGTGCGGACGACGGCATCAAGGGTGAGATGTTCGCTTCCCTGGTGAGGCCGATTGTAAACCAAGCTCCTACCGGGATGCCTCCGGAGGATGCGTTCAAGGAGATGTATAGTCAGGTGAAGACACTCATCAGTCCCATGACACCTCCCAACTACGATGTGGAGAAGGCAACTGTACTCCTGCTCGCCGATGCGGATATCTCTGTTCCCAAGAACTGTCTCAAGGCCCGACGTCCGATCAGACAACCGGGAACGATGGGATTCAAGGTACGGCATCCCAAACGGCAGCGCAAGGCTCAGCAATCTTCTTCCCATCAGGGAAAAGGTGGATCGGGCAAGAACAGGCGTAGGAAACCAAGGCGCAAGGGAGACAAGGAGCAAACTGCCGGTTAGGCCCACTCCTCAACCTCGATATTCACCCCTGCAACGAAGATGCCACCGTATTTTTCCAGTGAGTCGGCGATATACTCCTGCAATTCGGCCAATGTGGTCGATATCTGGTGCTTCATGGGGACCCTGAGCTTTACCGTGAGGTTGTATCCCTCCGGTTCGATTTTCATTCCCACCTTCTTCACCTTTATCATGTTGTCGAATTCGTCGAGGCAGTGGATCACCATTTGTGTCAAGGCCGCCTCGCTCATCGTTATCTTTCCGTATTTGCTGAACTCCGGCCTCACAATGGTCTTCTCGTAGGCTCGCTGTTTCCGCCATGGCAATTTGGCTTTGTTCTTGAAGAATACGCGCATGGAATCGTAGACGATCTGGGGATAGTTCCTGGTGATCTCGATGGTGGGTACGGGAATGACGTGCTTTCCTTCGGCAAACCTGATGCGCATCGCCATCTCGATCTCTTCCTTGGATGCGATGTCCTCGATTCGAAAGATCTTCTCCGGTTCGGGCAATTTCAATCTCGCGGCGATCTTGTGGACCATTTTCTCAGACGTGCCGATGATCAAAAGGCGATGGTACTTTTCCTTTTGCAATGCGGTCATGGTTTCCCGTTGATGGTCGTCCTCGTCGAACAGGGCGGTACGTACCGCGGTGAGAAAATTCTGTTCACGCTTCGCCGAACGTCCGGCAATGATCCGGTCGCCCCTGATGAGCAGTCCGTCGTCTATGATAATGTCTATGTTATGCTTTTCGGCAACCAGTTTCGAGCGAAAACTTTTGCCGGTACCGCTTCTTCCGACCAGCGCGTAGACTTTCACTCCCTTCAATTTCCAAAAAGCATAACGGAATATGCGGTTCATATTTACTGTTATACCGTTTTTCCTGTAATATATGAAGACGTTTGA
>CAYZJV010000061.1:0-17843 GCA_964478945.1 uncultured Spirochaetaceae bacterium
CCTCACCGAATCGGCGTGGAACCCCCAAATAGTGCCGTGCTAAATTTCAGCTGAGAAATTTCCGGTAATCGGAAGCCAACAGGTGTAGCGGAGTTTCATCCTCCTCAACCTCCGGAAAGCGTCCGATTTCCTCATGGAAACGATTGTCGGTACTGTCGTCGTTTACCAGACTCACCTCTCCGACCAAGGCGGTCTCCTTTTCGGCCCAGAACCTATGGTACATGTACGGCTCGAGACAGATACTTTCTCCAGGAGCGAGCCGAACGGTGGTTCCAGAGGCGATTGTGCGGGAAATTCCGTCTATGGAGACGGTGAGATCCTCATCGGAAAGATCCTCATCCTTTGTTGATGCATAGAGTTGGATACACAGATCCCCACCTCCCCGATTGATGATGTCCTCCATTTTCAATCGGTGGAAATGCATCGGTGTCTCCTGGTCCACACGAACGATCATGATCTTCTCGGCATACATCTTTTTGGAACTCCACTGGGGGTTTCCGTTTCTCAATGTGAAGAGGAAGAGTCCCCTCTTGTCAAAATCTCCCGAACCGAAGTCGGTGACATCCCATCCAAGCATGCAACTGGGAATCTCTTCGATTTCATTGCTCCTTGCCTTCCAGTCTTCAGGAGACCAGAACGCCCAAGGGGGCAACTTGAACGAATATTTGTCCAAAAAATCCTTCGCATCACGCTGTATCGCGTTGATCTCGCTTCTTTTCACGATGATTCTCCTTATCTTATCTTTTATGCCGCCTATCGATCACTGTCGCGACCATCGCCTCGAATCCCTCCGGTGGAACATAGTCGGCTATCTGGTTTCCCGATCCGATCGCGATTCCCCTTTTCCCTTCACAAAAGTCGAGCACATCGGCAACATATTCGCGAATCGCAGGAGGATCTTCGCTACACAGCACATTCATGTCGATTCCTCCGAAATTTCCAATCCTGTCGCCGTAGCGGTCCACCCACGTTGAAAATGGTGCGATGGAATCCTCGTTGGAGTGTTTCGCATCGATACCTGATGCGATGATATCATCCATTACAGGAAATATGCTACCACAACTGTGCAGAAGGAAAGGTTTTTTCGCTGCATGGACTTGCTGTATGATCTTCTTGTATTGGACGATGACATGTGCGCGTATCACCTCCGGCTGCAACAGGGTCGAGGTCTTGAATCCCAGATCATCACCGAAGCGGCATACCGCATACATATCGCCATGTTTTACAAGGAATTGCTTCCATATTTCGGTGAACATCCCGCCGACCTTGCGAAACAGCAGTTCGAAAGCTGGCGCATCATCGACCATCAAGTAGGCCAAATCGGTGAATGGGACGAAGTCCTGGACCGTTTCGAATATCCCGTTGCCCACACCTCCGACTGCCTTCATGCCATCGGGAAGCACGTCCGCCAACGCATCGAAGAACGGGGAGAATTTCTCAAAATAGCGAGAGGGCAGCTCCTCCCAAGGGTACGCAAGGATGTCATCGACAGAGGAGAACAGCGCTTTGCCGCGTCCCATGAGACCTTCTCCCTGTTGGACCAACTCGACCACACACCCCTCGAAGGGCACCACATCGTAATAGTGGTCCACGAGGAATTTCGTATAGCGGCGAAAGAATTCCCGCTTATCGGACGCATCCCCTTCCAACAAACCGCTGCTTTCGGTGGCGGTGGCCGTATCGAAGAATCCATTGCATACATTGTGCTCGTATAATGGAATATAGGGGGTGTTCTTGTTGAGGGCGGCATCGATCACCACTGTATAATCGGGTTCGTAGCGCATGGGGACTCCTTCAGATGCTGTGTACCGCTTCGTACATGGCCACAATGTTCTCAGGTGGCACTCCATCCACGATATTGTGCACTTGGTTGAAGACGAAGCCTCCATCCTTCATGAATATGTCGCAATTGGTGAGCACCGCTTCCCGTACCTGTTCGGGGGTTCCGGTAGCCAACACATGCTGGGTATCGACACCACCACCCCAGAAGACAAGGTCCTTGCCGTACTCCCGCTTGAGGAAGGCAGGATCCATCCCGGTTGCACCTATCTGGACTGGATTGAGGATGTCCACACCGGCATCGATGAGGTCGGGTATGAGTGAGGAGATCGCTCCGCAGCTGTGGAGAAACACCTTGGCATCCGAATGCTCGTGCACATATGAGAACAGTTTCCTTTGCCGCGGGAGAATGAGCTGTTCGTAGAGCTCCTTGCTGATCATGGTGGTGTTTTGGGTACCGAAATCATCACCGAACATCAGGATATCGATCGAGTCACCGATACCGGAAAGGACCCGATCCACCGTTTGGAGGTGGATTTCAAGCAGCTTGTCGAGCAGCTTCTCAACATGTTCCTGTTCAATGAGCATGTTCATAAGGAACTCGTCGGTTCGATAGAGGTACTGTCCGTTCTCGAAGAAGTTGCCTCCGATGGCGAACATGGCCGCATAATCGGTCTCCTTGCGTAGCTTGGCGAGATTCGAACGCAACATTTGTGGGAATTCGGGGTTCGCTCCATGACGCCAGGCGGGATCGGCCACAGAGCCCCATATCGTCTCTGACAGATACTTTTTAAGATTGGTATAATCGGCCTGCTCCTTTCCCATCAGAGGATAATTGGTCTGGGTGAAATAGACGAGGTTCGGAGTCATCCTCCCCACTTCCACACCTTCTCCGTTGTAGCAGATCCAATCATCGCCCTCTTTGCGGATATCGACCCATGAGGGACGATAGGCTACCGAACCGTCATGGAGTTCCCATTTGATCCAATCGTCCTCGTTTTCGGCGAAGGTTCTGGCCAAATCGACCGAATCAATCTGGAAACGGTCGAGATACCACTGTTCGGGTATCGCGAGTTGCTGGACCATGTCGAAGATCTTGGTCTTGCCCTCTTCCATCCCCAGATGGCGTTTCAATGCGTTGTACGCCAATCCCATGATTCCTGTCGATCGCATGGAACCGCAATCCACGGGAACCTTGTCGGCCTCCTTGTGGTTCAGTGCCGCCAGTATCCGCTCTCTTGAAGTCATTTCCGCCTCCTATTTTGCTACGAAGTCCACGACTCCCCCATTCTTACACAAGATGTGCAAGCTTGCAACTGTTGTGTGAATTCGTACCAGAGATTTTTTCTCTACAGGTAAATTTTTGCTTATCGCACATGTAGGGAAATCCAACTGCATCCGACGTGCATTTCCCACTGACAAGTACTCTGGCTTCGGGTACTATAGTGGTATGCAGAAGAAGATTTTCCTTTGGTTCGTCCTCATCGTGGTGCTTCCCAGTGCGGTCATCTACTTCGTGATGAACCACCTGTTGATCCGCTATGTGATAGACCAACAGATCGAGAACAACAACCAGCTTATTCAGGAGATGCGCAAGAACCTCGATACGAAGTTGCAGCACTACCAACAGTTGACCATGCAGTTCTATCTCAATGGCAGGGCGATGGAGGAACTCGATTCGAACCTGCCCCTCATCGACTGCACCGGTATCCAGAGTCAGCTCGATGGATTTGTCAATTCCAACCGTCTGATCGCTTCGGCATATCTGATCACCGATCGGGGTGCCATTTCGAGTGGAACGGGTATCCAGGGGATCGAGGAGATCAATCGCGAGATCCAACCGACATTGTTGGCACTCGAAGGGAGGATCCATTGGACGGCGACCTATCCGATGGTGACGAATTTCGGTCTCGAAGATTCCTTCTTCTTCGGAGCGAGGCATATCCGCAAGGAACAGAGGCCGATCGCCACGTTGCTGCTCGGGTTCAACAGCCAATTCTTCGATGATTTCTTCCAGTATACTCCCTTTGGAGAAAACCAGAGGATCACACTCACCAACGATGGGGGGAAGCTTATCGCCACCAACCATCCCGAACTGGAGGGAAGCACCGGTTTGGGTGGTGCTGTGGGCGATGGGGAGCGCTATATCACGCTCTCCTCCCCTTCCACGGCGAGTGATTGGGAGATCGCACTCACACTCGATACCCGTGAGATTTCGGGTGAACTTACGTATGTGAGGGACATGTTCAATCTCAGCACGATCCTCTATCTGATCTTTTTCCTCATCATCAGTCTCTTGGTTTCGAAACGGCTCACCAAGCCGATCCATGCCCTCACCTGGGCGGTGAACAAGGTGGGTGAAGGGATCATGGATGTGCAGGTGGATGTAAACCATATCGATGAGATCAAACAGCTGTCGATCGGATTCAATGCAATGACCGACCGTATCCAGAAGCTGCTCGAGGAGGTGAAGAGGGAGGAGGAGAACAAGCGCAAGGCCCATCTCCAGGCTTTGCAGTTGCAGTTGACTCCACACCTGCTCTACAACTCGCTCAACACGATCCGTTGGATGGCCCAGATCAACGGGCAGGAGAACATCAAGCGCATCACTCTCGCCCTTTCACGGTATCTGCGCAGTCTCAGCGATATCGACAGCGAGTACATCACTTTGCGCAAGGAGCTGGAATTGGTGTCCGACTATGCCGATATCCAACGGTTCCGCTACACCGATTTCACCATCACCACCGATGTTCCCAACAAGTTGCTCGATCTTAAGATCCACAAGTTGATGATTGTGAATCTTGTGGAGAACAGCATCATCCATGGGATTGCCGATAGCGAAGAACCGGGTGTGATCTCCATCAATGCCCGCTTGGAGGATTCCACACTTTTCATCACCGTTGCGGACAATGGGGTAGGACTACCCGACGAGGCGCTCTCCACTTTGGAATCGGAGTCTACTCCGGAAGGCCACCATACCGGACTGAGGAATATACAGGACAGGCTCAGGCTCTACCATGGTGCCGCTTGTTCGCTGATCGTCGATTCCTCGGAGGGTTGCTCGATCACCATTCCCCTTCCGATCGATTCCGGTGAATGAGGATGTTCACCACGTTCGATCGGTGTTGAACAGGGCGAGGATATTCTCGATCGGGGTACCCGGTTGCAGGTTGTGGCAAGGTGCACAGATGTATTTTCCATGCGTTCCCAGCGTTGCGATGTCCTGTCTCACTTCCCTCTTCACCTCATCCGGTGTACCGAAAGGGAGTATGTGCTGGTTCTCCACCGCTCCATGGAAGACTACCTTTTCTCCGAAGGCTTCGATCAGATGCCCGGTTTCCATGCCGGGGCAGGTGTGCTGGATCGGATTGATCACATCGACTCCCAGTTCGACCATCCTCTTGATGATCGGGAAGGCCGCTCCGTCGGAGTGGTAGAATACCTTGGCCTTGTGGGAGTGGACCTGTTCGATCAACTTGCGGTAGGGTGTGGCGAGCCTGGCTTCCCACACATCCTCGCCGATGAGTTGCCGGTCCTGCATCCCCATGTCGTCACTCAGATAGACGATGTCGATCGCATCGCCGCATTCGGCGAAGGCCCTCTCGATGTATTCGCTCTGTATGCTCCATATCTTGTCGATAATGGTATCGGCGAGCTGTTGTTCCACATAGAGGTCCATCAACGATTGGTCCATGGGACGCAACTTGCAATAGATTTCGAACAGTGAAACGAAGGTGAGCATCCTGGTCCACTTGTCATGTTTCGAGCATGCGGCCGACAGTGCACGATAGTCGAATGTTTCCGCGTTTGGCCAAGAGTGGGACAGGATCTCATCGACTGTGTTCGCTTGGCAAAGAGGATAGTACACCACTTCCTCATACGAGCCTCCCAAGCCGTGGTCCACGGTCCGGATCCCACTACCCCACTCGTTCCTTTCGAGCAAGTGGCCTTGTGCATCTTCGATCGGCGAGGCCTTCTCACGGTAGGGGGCGTCGAGCATCACGATCTTGTCCAGATCCAACATCCGCCACAGTTCCATTTCATTATCCACATGAAAGTAGCCCATCAACTGGTGCTTCACTTCGGGGGTGTACCAGATGTCGAACGGCACCCTATCGGGTCGCTTTCCTTCCAATACCGCGTGTATCCTCTCTCTTGGAGTCATCCTTCCTTCCTTTGTCTTGCGTCTCATCGGTAGCGGCCGATCTGCACCAGCTCTTGGTAGACTGCAACGACATTCTCCACTTTGGAATTGTCCTGCAGCAGGTGGGTGGGAGAAAAGAGGTAGCCTCCCCCTTTCATCATCACTTCCAACAGGTGGTGAAGCGACTCGAGCACTTCGTGTACCGGTGCATCAACCACGGCCCCTGCGGTGGAGAAACCACCATGGAACGCCAGTCGGTCTCCATAGGTTTCCTTCAGGTACTTTGGATCCATCATCGCCGCTTCCGGCTGGAGCGTGTCGACTGCGGATATGCCCATTTCGATGAAATCCTCGAAGGCCCATGAGGATGAGCCGCAACTGTGCATCATCACCGGCACGTCGTAGGCAGATGCGAGATCGAGGAACTTCTGGTGTCGTGGTCGGATGATCTTGCGATACATCTCCTTCGATAGCAGTGGTCCCAATTGGGACCCGAGATCCTCTCCCATCCAGATGAAGTCGATCCTTCCCTGCAGTGCATCCAAGCTCCTCTCGGTCATCTGCAGCTGGATGTCCATCCGTCTGTCCACCAGATGTAGCCACGCTTCGTTCTCTTCGGCCAATGCGATGAAGACACTCTCCATGGAACACCACATGCCGGTGGTGTTGAGGATGTCACCCAATCCGGGGTTACCGAAATAGAGTGCCATTTCGGGCCACTGGGATGCATGTTCCTTCAATGCCGAATAATCATAATCGTCCGCCGATGGCATCGGCCAATTGGCGATCTGTTCGGCATCGAGTTCGGAGAGGGGAAAATCGCAGTAGTCCCAGTAGCCTCCACTTTCGTGTTCCACCCAACGGGTGACGATGCCCCATTCGGGATCGACCTTCTTTCCTTCCTTGATCTGGTGAAGCTCCTTCCCCTTGTAGGGAAGGCGCAGTTCCCTGAAGTCGACATTGAGGATGCGCAGCAAGCCTTCATCGTCATCCGACGACAGTCCATAATGGCGTTTCAACTTGGCGTCGATACCATTGTTGGCCAGATAGTCTATGGGGATACGGTCCACAGGTTGTCTTCGTAGGGCATTGGCGACCCTCTCCCTCGAGCTCATGCCCATCAGTTTTTCCCCCTCTTGTGCAACTCGATCCTGGTGCTCTCGTCCCAGGAGGTGCTGTAGGTGCCGGGAGAGAGAAGATCGTACCCTCCCGTTTCAAGTGGATAGGGTCGCTGTGGATGTCTTGCCATACTGGAATCGACTCTGGTTCCGATTGACAGTTCGTCCCACCTCTGATCCAAATAATCTCCGTGTGTGAACAGCAATCCCCGGGTTCCTTGCGGTACGGTCACGGTGACCCTGATCTTGGTTCCCGTACGTTCCCATTCGATGGAGGCTCTTCCGTGGGGTGTCTCCACCGCGGCGGAGGCGAAGGTGAGTTTGGCAAAGCGTACCGGTGCGAAGCCGATCACGCTCCACCCACCACCCATCGGAAAGATTCCCGCCACCTGTTCGTAGAGCCATTGGTCGATGGAGCCGAGCATGATGTGGTTGTGCGAATTCATCCCTTCGCAGGTAATGTGTTCCCAACGTTCCCACAAGGTGGTGGCTCCCTCATGAAGCATATAAAGCCATCCCGGGTAACTTTCCTGGGTTGCGATGGTAAAGGCCTTTTCCTGATGGCCCCACCGCGTCAGCTGTTCCAGCAGGTACTTGGTTCCATGGATGCCGGTTCCCACATGGTCCCCGCTGGTGGCGCCCACCAACTTGTCGAGGTAATCCGCCAAGGCGGCCGACTGTTCGGTCTCCAGCATATCGGATGCCAAGGCCATCGCCTGGGAAGTCTGGTCGGGGAAGTCCCATGGACTCATCGGCAGACTCTCCATGTAGGTATCTTTCCAGAAGCGCTCCATCAAGGCTTCACCCACATTTGCCATGATGATGCCAAAACGTTCCTCCTCGTATTCGTCTCCGAGCACATGTGCGATCTTCTCCATGAGCGCGAGATCGTGATGGAGGTACCATGTGGAGATGAAGGGCAATCCCGTCTTCTTGCTGGTGACCAGACCGGGTGCGCACCAATCGCCGAAGGTTCCCAGCTTGGTAATGATATAATCTTCGCTTTGGGAGATGAGGTAGTCGATGTACTTGCACATCCGGGGGAAGAAACGTTGCAGGATTTGGGTATCGCCACGATAGAGGTAGAGGTACCACGCGATGGAGATGAAGGCGCTGCCCCAGGCGGGGTCGGCCGGTTTTTCCATCCAGAACTTCGGTGCCACGTCGGTAATCGCACCGTCTTCCCTTTGGGTGTCCACGATATCTTGCAGGAACTTCTCATAAAACAGGGTCGTTTCATAGTTCAACAAGGCGGCCGGTGCTGCAAGCAGGGCATCGCCAAGCCAGCCGTGGCGTTCATCACGCTGTGGTGAATCGGTGGGAATTCCCATCATGTTCGCCTTCAAACCCCACTGTATGGCCTCATGGACTCTATTCAGTCCTTCATGGGAACAGACGAATGTTCCCCTGCGCTCTGTCTCGGTATGGACGAACAGGCCTTGCAGGGTCTGCAAGTTAGGAACTCCCACGTAGCCTGAAAGCAGCACGTACCGGAATCCGTGGTAGGTGGAGATCGGGTGCCAGTCGATCGCTCCTCCGTCACAGATGTAGGTGTCCTTGGCTTCGGCTTTCCGGTTCGACGATGGATTCAGATTGCCCTCACCGTCGACCAGTTCGGCAAATGAGAGTGTAATCCGGGTTCCCTTCGGTTGGTAATCGGCCACCAGTCGTGCGAAGCCGGAGAAGTTCTGTCCGAAATCGAAGAGGTATCCCTCGCTTGTCTTCCACATCCGTTTCGCATCGAGGGTACGCTCAATGGTGATGGGAGGGATTGCCGCAGCCTGGATGGGATACGGTTCGACCACTTCGACTGCAGTGGCGCCACCTGTGGTGATGCGAATGGTGCTGTCGAAGAGCTCTCCGTTGAAGAGGCTGTTTTGCCGTATGGGACCTTCGGCAACTGTCCATTGCCCATCCGAGCAGACCCATTGGCGCCTTCCGTCTTCGTACTCGATGAGGATTTGGACGAATCCACGGGGTTTGCCGAACCCATAGAGGGCGATGTGACGCCCGTTTCCCAAGAAGAGGGTGAGATCGAAGTTTCTGCTTCCGCTCGACCGCAAATTCTCCTCCAAGGGCAACACATCGTAGAGCACCCGCTTTCGGTAGTCGGTTTGGGCCGGCGAAAGGAGGTGTGTTCCCACCGGTTGCAGGTTGAGATACAGACGGTAGGTTCCCACTCCGCTGAGGTAAGCCCTCGCCCGCGTGATCTTGGTGGGATCCTGTTCGAGTGTCACCGTCGTACCGAGGTAGATGCCGTAGGCGTGTTGTCCCTCCTCGGCTGTGGTCTGTTGGTGGGGCACCCCGCTCTCCCATTGTCCAGCCTGGTACCAGTTGGGTTCTGGTGCGCTGATCCATTTCGCCTGCAGCTCCTCCTCGGGTGCCAACATCGCCGTTTCGAAGCGGGATAATGGCGACCAAGGGTCCCACACGTCCTCTTCACCGGTGAGACGTACCCGCCAACGATAGCACGAGAAGGATTCGAGTGGTTCTCCAGCATAGGGAATATTGGTGGTACGGTCATTGTCGACGAAGTCGGTATCCCAGATGATTCTATCCTCCGCATCGATGACCTGCAGTTGGTAGGCGATGTACTCCCACTTGCTTTGGCGGTTCACCGGAATACGAAATGAGAATCGCGGTTGCCGGTTGTCGATGCCCAATGGAGCTGTGGCATACTCGCAGGTGAGCTCTTCGGGATACACCGGGGGTATTTCGGAAAAGTAGGGATTCATGCTCATGGGATTACTCCTTGATCGATCCGGCGGCCAAGCCGGAGATGATCTGGTCCGAGAATACGAGGAAGACGATGATCACAGGGATGAGGGCCAAGGTGGCCGCTGCAAAGACGAAGTTCCAGTAGGCGAGGAAGTTCGCCAGATACTGGTAGATGGCCAGTGTGAGGGTATGCAGCGATCGTTTGGCGAGGAACACCAGAGGCAGGTAGAAGTCGTTCCATATCTGTACGAAGCTGACTGTCATCACGGTGAACAGCACCGGTTTCGATATCGGCATCATGATTCTCCAATAGATGGCGAATTCACCTGCTCCGTCTATTATGGCACTTTCGTGCAGTGCTCCCGGCAATTCCTTGAAGAACTGGTTGAATATGAACAGCGAGAAGGACATGTTGGCGGTGTAGAGTATGATCATACCCAGGAAGGTGTTGGTCAAAGAGAGGGTCCTCATGATGACGAACAACGGGAGGATGGCGATCTGGATGGGAAACATGAGTCCGAGCAGGAAGTAGAGCTCAAGTGCATTGCGTCCCTTGAACCGGTAACGTGCGAGCCCGTAGGCGGTCATCGATGAGACGAACACCAGTGAGAGTATCGAGCACATGGTGAGTATGATGCTGTTGAGAAAGTTGCGGTACAACGAATCCTCCACCAGCACCTGACGATAGTTTTCGAAGGTGATCTTGGTGGGCAATCCGAAGGTGTTGAACAGCAGATCCTGTTTCGTCTTGAATGACGAGACGATCATGTTGCCTATGAGCACCACTGCGATGAGGCAGTAGAGTGTGAGCAGTATGGTGGCGATCCAGCCGCCGGGTCCTTGTTTTCTTCGGTACATCGGTTCCTCCTGTTGCAGTCTTGTGGTGGTGTTCAACGATTGAACAGTCTGTTGAAGACCAATTTCTGCAATAGGGATATGCAGAGAATGATCGAGAATGAGACGACACTGATGGCGGCTCCGAATCCGAGGGCCGTTTCACCGAAGTAGGCGTCTCCGAAGGTGTAGCGGAAGAACATGAGGTTCAGAAAATCGAGCTTCCCGTCGATCCCTCCGTTGAGTCCCCCTACGATGAAGGGGATGTCGAACTGGGTCAATGCGAAGATCGAGCTGAGGACCACCACATTCACGATCGATGGCTTGAGGAATGGCAGTTCGATGTGCCAGAACCGTTGCCATACCGAGGCGCCGTCTATAATGGAGGCCTCCACCACATCATCAGGGATGTTCTTCATATTGGCCAGGATGATCACCATTCCCACCCCTATTCCGTTCCATCCGATCACTCCGACCAGAAGGGAGAAGGCGATGTCGGGATTGCCGAACCAAGCGCTCACCATGTCCTGCAGCCCAAGGCTGAGCAGCAGGGTGTTCAGCATCCCGATATTGGGATCGAACACCAACAATGCGAAGAAGCCTATGATCGAGGGGCTGATCACATAGGGGAGGAAGATCATGAGTCTGAAGAGGTTGTGGCCCCGTATCTTCAGATGGATGAGATACGCCATGGCGATTTGGATCGGGATGAAGATGAATACGGCGACGGCCATGTAGCGGAAGTTGTTGCCCAGCGCGTTGCGGAAGATGCCGCCCATCCTTTCATCGAAGAATATCCTGCGGAAGTTGTCCAATCCAATGAAATCCATCGCTCCCATGCCCGACCAGTTGAAGAAGCTGTAATAGATGGCGAACCCGAGAGGAACGATCATGAAAAGGCTGTAGAGGATGAATCCGGGAGTGATGAACCCGATGTAGGCTTTCGATTTCGTCATGGTACCTCTCTGTCGATATCATGACGCCCAACCGTTGGGGGGTTGAGCGTCGAGTATACATTCGTGTGTGGCGTGAAGCCACACACATCCGTTCTCCTAGAGTCCAGGATAGTCCATCATGGAATCGAGGGTCTTCACGAAATTCCTTGGAACAACAGTGCCGGTGAAGAGTTTCGGATTGTCCTCTTCCCAGACTTTGGTCGGCGATTGGCCTTCGGCTCCGTAGAGTACCAGAATATTGTAGAAGCTTTCGAGCTCCAGGTTCGCATCGGCGATCTCGTTGGCCAACTGGCTACCCGATTCGACTCCATCCAAACCTGCGATGGCTCCCAATCCGTCCACCCAGATCTGCTGTGATTCGACTGAGGTCAGGTACTTGGCAAGTTTGAGCGCCTCTTCGGGATACTGGGTCTTGGAATAGACGGAGAAACCCGCGGCATAGGTGAGCACGATCGGTTTGCGTCCATCCTTGGTCGGAATCTGGAAGGCTCCGATGTTCATTTCGGGGTTGTTGTTCTCGAGCGTGGTGGTGGTCCAGGAACCGGCCACTGTCATCGCTGCCTGTCCGCGTGAGAAGGTAAGATACTGTCCGGCTTCGTCGACTCCGAGGAACTGCGCACCATAGTAGCCTTTCTCGCCCCATTCGATCATCTTGTTCATCGCATCAATCACTCTGGGATCATCGATCCTGGCCTTTCCTTCGGCGGCTTCCTGGATCCAATCGGGATGCATGGCAGCGAGGATGGGCTCGAAGAGGAAGAGGATGTTCCAGTTGTCGCGTCCTGCAAGACTCAGTGGGATGTAACCGGCTTTCTTGATGGTGGCCAACAGGCTTTCGAACTCATCGAAGGTCTTGGGTACCGACCAGCCGTTCTCTTTGAACAGGTCCTTGTTGTAGAAGGCGGCCCTGGTGTCGATGGTGGCTGCGGGTGTCTGGTAGAGCTTGCCTTCCCAGGTCACTTTGTCACGCGACATCTGTGAATAGTTGCTCACATCGATGTGGTCGGTGAGGTCCATGAGCGCACCCTGTCTGGTCAGGTTGGCCATGTCGGTGGTGGCCGTTCCGTGGTGCCAGAACAGATCGGGTGCTTCACCGGCCTGGATCGCGGTGGTCAACAGCGACAGGTAGTTGTCGGGTGTCTTGATTTCGTATTCCACCTTGATTCCGGGATTCAGTTCCATGAACCGTTCCAACGTGTTGCGCAGTGGGAGCTCGAACTGTGGGGTGTGTTCCCAGATCGTCAGTACTACCTGGTCGCTTTTCGCGGCTTCCTGTTGTCCTGCCGCGAACAGCGGTGTGACCAACAGGAGACACAGAAATGCCAATGCCAATGCTTTTTTCATGTGTAAAACCTCCTTACGGTTTTCAGATGCTTCCAGTCTGAAACACCGCCGGTCGGCAGTCCATATCCAATACTTGGTCACGCATGTCCGAAATCCGGATGCGATATCGTTCACACGTGAACCGCTTCTCCATCCATGCTCGATCTTCGGTTTTCCTGTACGATATTCGGACCACGGTTTGCTCGGAACTCGGTTACCGTGAGTCCGGTCGTCTTCTTGAACAGACGTGAGAAATGGCTTGCGCTGGTGTACCCCACTTGTAGTGCGATCGCTTCGACGGTGGCATCGCTTTCCAGCAGGAGGGTCTTGGCTTTGTCGATTCGGATGGTGTTGAGGTAATCGACGAAGCCGATGCCGGTCTCACGCTTGAACAGTTCACAGAGGTAGGTGCTGTTCATGTGCATGTGCTCGGCCAAATCGCCCAGTGTGATGTGTTGATCGAAGTGTTCGAGCAGATGGAGTTTGATCTTCATGAGTTTCCGGCTGTGCCCACCCATCTCATGCAGAGGTGCTACCCTTCTGGGCAGTTCGGCCATATACCATCGTTTGAGATGGTTCGCATCGTCGAATTTCTTCAGATGTTCGAACAGGGAGGCTTGTTGGACCACTTGTGATGTCATTTGCAGGGTATCGAGCAGTTGTTGCACATGATGATGGTGTACTATGAGATCCATGCACAGTCGCGAGGAATCCAGACCAACCCGTTTGGCCATTTCGAAGTAGGATTCCATTGATGCGAGCCATTGAGGTAGGTCCTCCTTGCGCAACAAGAGTGCCGGTTCGGGTAGTTGGATGGAGACTTCGCGATCCTTGGGTTTCTTTACCATCACCACTTTGGTCGTTTCGGTGTAGAAGGCGGTGTCCTTGGCTTGCTGCAAGTGGTCCCATTGCTCCTGCACCGAGAGGTCCCCTTCGTTTTCCGTTCTCAGGATCACCACAGGGCTGTTGATGAACTGCGCAAGCTGGCGTGTCAAACGACGGAAGAATTTGTTGCGTTGTTCTTGGACTGCTTCTCCACCTTCCAACACCAACACGACGCTTTGGGAGTCCTCACGATAGGCTTCTCCGAGCTGGTGGTCCTCCAGCAGGCCCCTGACGAAGCGCAGTGCCCACACCGTGTCCACTCCCGTCTCCTGCGGAAGGTCGTCTTCGGTGTAACGCTTTTTGAAGACCATGAGGTAGACCACCGGTTGTGCGATTTGTGGTGCCAAATCTTCTCCCAAACGTTCGGAAAAGCGTTTCAAACCATTCCAGGGATCATAATCTTCCCTACCCTCGGAGGGTTCGCTTTCTATTGAGATATGGTCCAATGTGGCAAACAGTTCACTTTCATCGAGTTGGTGCTTGAGTATGTAGTCGAGTGCACCGAGTTTGAATGCTTTCGATACGATCGAGAAGTCCTCGAGACAACTGAGTACAACTATCTTGGCTCGAGTATTCCTCTCCTGCAGCTTGCGTATGAATTCGAGTCCATCCATTCCCGGCATCTTGATGTCGGTCATGATGATATCGGGATCCAGCGCATCGATGGAGTCGAGTGCGGCTCCGGCACGGGAGAAACTTCCCACCACATGGTACTTGGTGTTGGTCTCGAACAGAGATTCTATTCCCAACAACACCAGCTTCTCATCCTCAACGATCACCACACGCTTCACACCGGTCCTCCGCGGTCCATGATAGCACGAAAGAAAATGATTGCGATACATGATCCATCAGGTACGAGTGTATTTGGATACGCAAGGCCAAAACACAAGTGTTGGGTACACACTCTTCAAATATGGAAGAAATCCCCTAAATACAAATTCAAGTAATTATTATAAAGCCGAGGTCGCTGCCATCAGCAGATGGAAGCGACCTCAACCATTCATTCACTTGAGATCTGTATCGATCCCCAATAGGAGTAAAAGCTCACTAGTTTTGCCTACTATTCACCACCGCTGGTCAGTTCACTAATCAATCCTCCAATAAAATTGAAGACGTCCAGATCCTCCAGAGTCCGCACTTCGTCTCCAATTTTGGCAGTGATCGTGAAGAAAGGATCATCATCAGCCACATCCCATAAGGTCTCCATAAGCGTATCGAAGTCTTCATCGGTAGGCGGGCTTTCCATGCTCGATATTTCATTAAATGCAGCAATCAAACGAACAATGGGTATTCCTTCCATCGATCGCATCGAAAGTGCAACTTCGATTGGAACATTATAGGAGTCTTCTCCAAAAGTAAGCCTGTTCGTTGCGACACTGAAGTCAAGATCTGCATATATATTGCCGGTGAATGCAGTCCCATCACTGGTTGTCATGTCCTCAACCGAGAGATCCAAGTAAAGACCTGCGGCCATATCTGCCGATGGATCTGTATGATCCTTCACCGAAAGGAAGGAAGAGACGCCGAATTTGCCGGAATAGAAGATATCGAGAAGGAATGAGTAATCGAAGGAATATTCACCTCCTGGATTGGCATCATAATACTCTTCCATATTGTTCATTTCTGTGGTGAATCCAAGTAGAAGCTGCATGAATTTGTCTGCTCCAAGGCCAACCTCAAGATCCATATGTTCAATATCGAATTCGAGTAAATCGGTAGCAGGTTCGCCTCCATCATCGATCACGAATCCTTCATCCTTGACATTCAATCTGAAAAGGGCCGAGATGGAGCGAGCATGGACATTATCCACATCGCTACTTGCCATGACTCCCACGGCCTTCATCGTGTTTGTGAGGCCACTCATCATCACACTTCCCACCACATCGTTCGTTGTTGCTTCATCAGGTAGTGCAAATGTATCCGGGCTAGCTAGAGGTACATCACCGACAGTGGCAGCCTTGTAGGCTGTCAATCCGGATTCTGGTTCCGGAGGAGCTGGTGGAACATCCCACCCGGCATATAGGGTCATATTGCCTGCCACCGTATCGGCTGTGAAATTCCATCGATAGTCGAATTCGGTATCCTTATACCAGCCGCTGAATTCCTTGGTTTCATCGATGGGGTTTGTCGGTTTGGTCAATTTCACTCCGTAGTCCACCGTGTCCGTATCGTAGGCGCTACCCCCGTTCATATATGTCACGGTATATTGCTTTGGCGTCCAATGCGCATACAGGACGATATTGTCCTCGACGACATCGGATGCGAAATTCCATAGATCTCCACCATCTGCTTGTGTATACCAACCGGCAAAGGTATGACCTGTTTTTGCTGGTGTTGGAGGAGCGTCGACCACACTTCCCCGGGAGAGGGTTTCGACCGATACTATCTCGTCGGTGTAGAATATCACCCGTACATCTTCCGTAGGATCAATTCCACTTAAGTCACAACCCAGGAAGATTGCAACCACTACAATGATCAGGAGAATCATTCCCGATTTCAAGAGACCTTTTCGCTTCATAATCAACGGTTCCTCCTTTTGATTTTCAAGACTGGTAATGTAAGAATTTTACATCTTCACCAAAGGGAAATCAATTTTACAATTCGCTACTTGAGTATCGAAAGGGTAATTTTCAAGAAAAGTTATCTTATAATAACTAATTATTTGTCATAAATATGTACTGTATTTTCTATCTATTTATATTTTTCTGTAGCAATGAGGAATCTAGACATGCCTGTTAGTTTACAGATAGGATAAAATCATAATCTTCTAAACGTACATAAAAAAGCATTTTTTTACTTCTATAGAGCTTTCGTATTTTTCCAGAATGTGATTGAGCTGATCAAATACACACTAAAAATTCGCACTTGTCCCTACTCTCTGTCATTCATATTCGACTCTTGAATATTTCAAATTGAGGAGCAGAACCTTGTGGTTTATATGACAGAAGGCATACGCTGCATTGATCAGCCAACTTTATTCCCCTTGAAAGTGAAGCGAACAACTTGAACCTGTATGTTCTCATTCGATGTTTCCATTTTCTCGATTGACTTCCATTGGTTTACCCCTTACCATGGGTAGCGTACCTTGAGGTGCAACAACACTACATATTGTGCATGCAGGACAGGGAAGTTGGGTATGAATGCCCACGCGGTCCCGCCGCTGTAAAGGTGAGGATCTTGTCGTAACCACTGGAGCAATCCGGGAAGGAGACAAGATTCCGAGGAGCCTGAGCCAGAAGACCTCCCTGCATGGACACGCCGCCACGGTGTATGGCTAAGGCGTGGAACAATGGGCAATACTTGTCCTTCTTCCCCTCCTCGGCCTTACCGGCGGCAGGAGGAATCACATGGTTACCCAAGTAATCAAGCGCGATGGACAGGTGGTCTTCTGCGATGGACGGAAGATCGCCGATGCCATCGGCAAGGCCGCCCGTGCTGCCAACGAGTCGATCGATCATGAAATGCTTGCAAGGAATGTCCTTTCCAGATTATCTGGGGAGTCTGAAGATTGCGTCGATGTCGAGACCATCCAGGATCTGGTTGAACAAGAATTGATCCACAGTGGGGCCGCCGCCACCGCCAAGGCCTACATCCTTTATCGTGAGGAGAGGAGGAAGGTGCGTGAGGGAAGGATCCTCATCGACGCCACCAGCCGGCTGTTCCATGACTATCTTGACGACAAGGACTGGATGATCCAGGAGAATGCCAATACCCGCAAATCTATCAACGGCATGAACAACTACATCCGTGAGGCCTTCACCCGCCGTTACTGGCTCAATGAGGTGTACCCGTTCGAGATCAGGGAGGCACATCAGAGAGGAGCGATGCATATCCATGATTTGGGATTCTTCGGTCCCTACTGTTGTGGATGGGACCTGCAGCAACTGTTGACTATGGGATTCGGTGGGATCGCGGGTAAAGTCTCATCCAAGCCGGCCAAACATCTCAGGGCCTTCCTGGGCCAGATCGTGAATGCGACCTTCACCAGCCAGGGCGAGAGCGCAGGTGCCCAGGCCTGGTCATCCATCGATACCTACTGCGCTCCTTTCATACGATACGACCATCTTGAATACCATGAGGTGAAGC
>CAYZJV010000062.1:0-17769 GCA_964478945.1 uncultured Spirochaetaceae bacterium
TACCGCTCCTTCTGTGGAACCATGAACAGCTCCGAGAGGTCGTATCCTTGCGAGACGGCAATCGCCTTCATTTCCTCCAAGGTCCGATTCGAGACTTCGGGTGTTCTGGCGAGGAACCACAGAGTGTTGCGATCGTTGCTTCCCACCAAGGCCCATCGATACTCTTCGTCGAGGCCGAAGACCAGATAATCGGCTGCGAACAGACCGAAGAACCTCACCTTCAATGCTCCCGGGACCTTATCGTCGGGTCGCCAAGCCACCGCCTTCACCGAGGTGTATGGTCCATCGAGGGTTTTCTTGAAACCGCTGTTGACGACCTGGATCCTTCCATCATTCCTCATGGAATATTCGGCGGTCGCCCCTACGATGTTCCTTTCAAAGCCATGCTGGTAGCGGGCGATCTCATACCATCTACCGAGATACTTCTCCAAATCCAACGATCCGACAGTTTCCAAAGGATCCTCCGCATAGGCACTGGTCATACACCCCAAGAGTGTCACGATTGCGATCATGATGATCGTCAAGATTCCGATACGCCTTGCCATGGCACACCTCTTCGTAGGTAGGTTCCCATACAGTATAGCACATTGAAGGCACATCCGGTCAAATTCATTGTGGCCATCATAGATGGTCTATGGTACCATTTCATTGCAACGGGAGGAAAAGTGATGAAATACATACCGCTTGTAATAATTCTGGCAATTCTCTCAACCATACTCATCGGGTGCAATCTCCTGTTTCCCTTTGAGGATGAGGAGGTCCCATTCTACTACATGACGCAGCATGACACCTTTTATCTCAAGCATCGTAGCGGTGGCCACATCATTGTGATGAGTAGGGGAGAAAAGGGAGAAAAGCTCACCGAAGAGCAAGCCCGGGCTCTGGTGGACGATACGGACTTCCGAATGGAACTTGATGATTTGCCACTTTCTCCCATCGGAGGCAAGGATGTGTCCGAGATGAAGGATGACAGCGGGTATCATGTGGTCCAACACTTCAAGCTACCTGAATTGGGCAAGGGGTCCTATCTTCTGTATGGGGAGACCATATTCGGTGACCATGGTGGAAATAGGACCGACTCTGTCAATCTGGTGATCCGCTGACAGGTGGTTGACACTCCCATGACCTCCATTCTATTGTGTGCCATATCGAAGGGCGGGAGGCTACCCATGGTGCATACGGTAGGTGTTTCATATTGGGAAATAGGGAATTCCGGCACAATTGGGCCCGGAAGGCAACTGGTGTGACGGGAACGGACCAGTTGCCTTCTTTGTTTTTCGGAGGTGTGCAGTAACACGGATTCAATGAGAGATTTTTGAACTGACAGTATAATATTTTACGTATCATATAATCGCTATGATAAGGTTAGCAAGTTTCTACCCCCAGCCGTAAATTTGGGGACTATGGTACAACACTTCACCCGTCCTTTCGGAACGGGTACAGGTTGTTGTCGAATGGGTGGACTTGCTAAGGGTCCACCCAAATGTTTTTCCGGAGGATACGATGGCAACAATCTATGACGAGGTATCGAGGACTTTCAACGAATACCTGCTGGTACCCAGACTCACCAAGAAGACACACCTTCCGAACAAGGTATCGTTGGTGACTCCACTGATCAAACACAAGATTGGAGAGGAGCCTGATCTAAAGCTCAACATCCCGTTCACCAGTGCGATCATGCAGGCGGTGAGCGACGACAGGATGGCGATCGCGCTCGCCTTGAGGGGAGGACTCTCCTTCATCTATTCATCACAATCGATCCAAAGCCAAGCCGAAATGGTCAAACGGGTGAAGCAGTTCAAGTTGGGATTCGTGGAAAGCAGATACAACCTCACCACAAGTGCCACCTTGAAGGACGTGGTCTCAATAAAGGAGAAGACCGACCACTCCACCATCACCATCACCAGCGACGGCAGTCCCCATGGTGAATTGCTGGGCATCATCACCAGCCGGGATTGGAGGGTTCCCCAGATGGATCTCGATACTCCCATCATCGATTTCATGACACCGTTTGAAAAACTCATCTGTGGTCGTGACGGCATATCGCTCAACGAAGCCTACGATACCCTGTGGGAACACAAGTTGAGCGTACTGCCCATCATCAACGGCAACAGGTTGGTGGCCCTGGTGTTTCGAAAGGACTATGATACCGACGAAGAGAACCCCCTTGCCATCATGGATGAGAAGAAATCCTACCTTGTGGGAGCAGGGGTGAATACCCATGACTACAAGAGACGCATACCGGCTCTGGTGGAAAGCGGTGCCGATGTCCTCTGCATCGATTCCTCAGACGGCTACAGCGAATACCAGAAGGATGTGATCGATTTCGTGAGAAACACCTATGGTGAAGAGGTGAAGATCGGAGCGGGTAATGTGGTGGATGCCGATGCATTCCGGTTTCTGGCCGATGCTGGAGCCGATTTCATCAAGATCGGAGTTGGAGGAGGGTCCATTTGCATCACCAGGGAACAGAAGGGTATCGGGCGTGGACAGGCCACCGCGGTGCTGGAGGTGGCCAAGGCCAGGGATGCCTATTGTGAGAATACAGGCATCTACATTCCATTGGCCTCCGATGGTGGAATTGTGCAGGACTACCATGTGACGCTCGCATTGGCGATGGGAGCCGACTTCGTGATGCTCGGCCGTTACTTCGCACGTTTCGAGGAGGCTCCCGGAAGACGCTATCGTATCAACGGCAACTATGTGAAGGAATACTGGGGTGAAGGATCCAACCGGGCCAAGAACTGGGCCCGATACGACAAATCCGAACGCAATCCCATGCATTTCGAGGAGGGAGTGGATGCCTATGTGCCGTATGCCGGACCGTTGAAGGAGAACCTACTCCACTCGCTCGAGAAGATCAAGGCAACGATGGTGAACAGCGGTTCGATGGATATCATGGAGTTCCGCAAGAACGCCATCCTTACCGTGGTTTCGGAGATGAGTCTCAAGGAAGGATCCGCACACGATGTGATCCTCAAGGAACAGACCTTCTAGGGGGTGGAAGATGAAAATCGCGGTGGTGATGGGCTCGAAATCCGATTATGTGCAGATGAAGGAAGCCCTCGGAATATTGCAGGAATTTCCTGTGGAAGTGGATGTACAGGTGGTGAGCGCACATCGCACACCGGAACATATGGTGCGGTTCGCCAAGGAAGCCCGTGACAACGGCTATGATGTGATCATCGCAGGTGCCGGCGGTGCAGCCCACCTGCCCGGTATGATCGCGAGCCTTACCACTCTTCCTGTGATTGGGGTTCCGATAAAAAGCAGCACACTCAACGGAATCGATTCCCTGCTCTCGATAGTCCAGATGCCGGCGGGAGTACCGGTGGCGACCATGGCCATAGGAATTGCCGGTGCCAAGAATGCGGCATTGTTGGCACTGAGGATACTCTCTTTGAAGGATCCGCGATTGGCGGCCTCCTTGGAACGAAACCGGATTGAAACCGCAGGGAAGGTACTCTCGGAAGGACTCGACGATGTCCGTTAGAATCGGAATTCTCGGTGGAGGACAGCTTGGGAGAATGCTGTGCGAAGCGGCTAGGGAATTGCCCGTCCCGGTGGAAGTTGCCGTGTACGATGCTTCCGCGGAGGCCTGCGCGAAAGAAGTGGCCCATACGTTCCATAGGGGATCTTTTGATGATGCCGAAGCGATTTCCCGCTTCGCATCCCAAGTCGATATCGTTACCTACGAGTTCGAGAACATTCCATATCATGTGGTGGAACCGCTGGAGAACGCCATCCAAGGCTCCGGGGCACTTGGAATACTACAGAACAGAATGCGGGAGAAACGCTTCATCGATTCGCTACCGGGTGTGAAGAGTGTTCCCCATAGGATTGTGGATGACGACTTCTCCTTCGAATACCCATATGTCGTGAAGACGGTGGACAGCGGTTATGACGGCAAAGGACAATATTTGATACAGGATGCCGAAGATCTGGTGCAGGTGAAGAAGGGTATGGTGGCCGAGACCTACCTCCCCGGTATCACAGAATACTCGGTGATCATGGCACGCAACCAAAAGGGTGTAACCACCAATTATCCTGTGTTGGAGAATGTGCATGTGAACCACATTCTCGACACCTCCTGTTTCGCAACAATCGATGCAGGATTGGCCGAAATGATGCTCCAAAAAGCCAAGGCGATCGCCGAAGCCTTGGACTACATCGGTGTGTTGACAGTGGAATACTTCTACAGCAAGGGAGAACTCTTTGTGAATGAAGTGGCTCCACGGGTGCACAACTCGGGACACATCACCATGGATGCGGCCAATGCAAGCCAATTCGAGTTGCATCTGATGAGCCTGCTGGGTCTCGGGTATCCTTCGATCGTAGTCGATACCTCCTGGTGCATGGTGAATGTGCTGGGACAACACTACCATAGTGTCACCGTCACCCATACTCCCGTTCCGGGAATATTCTACGATTATGGGAAACACAGTGTTCGCCACAACAGGAAAGTAGGTCATATCAACGGGAGACTTGCAGATATCGACATGATCAAGGCGGTGAGGGAAAGATGATGGGTCATCAGGTGTTCGTCAGGAAAAAACCTAGTTTCGATGTGCTTGGATCCGCGATGTCGGAGAAGATATCACAATTCGTCCATATCGACATCGGATGTGTGGTCTACGCGCTGTATGAAGTGGAGGGACTTTCCCAGCAGGATCTGCTCCGTTTCCAAAATGGAATATTGGGAGATCCGATCACCGATGAGCTTTGCCATTCGATCGATACCGATGGTCGTTCGGTCCTCGTATATACCTTCGGTGCGGGACAATTCGACCAGCGCTCGTATTACGCTACGATGGCAGGGAAACTGGTGCTCGACCACAGTGAAAACTTCACCGTCCGTTCCTCAACTGTCATTGTGTTCGACAGGCTCTTGGATGAAGATGAGGAAAAGAGGATTTCGGACTATCTCATCAACCCCGTGGATACCCGCAAGCGTACCTTGGAGTATGAAAAGCCGCCGAAACCGATACGTAGGAAGATGCGTGATATCGTGGGCTTCACCAACTTGGATGAAGTCGAATTGGAAACACTGCGATCAGATATGGGTTTGACAATGGAAGGGGATACCCTCCGATACATACAGCACCATTACCGGACGATCGGGAGGCAACCAACCGAAACGGAGTTGGTCCTCTTCGATACCTACTGGTCGGACCATTGTCGCCATACCACGTTTCTCACCCGTCTGGACCAAGTCACCTTCTCCGGTCGTTACAAGCGGGAGATTGAAGCCAGTTTCCGCAAGTATCTCTCCCAAAGGGACGAGATCGGCAGAACGGGAGCGATCACTCTAATGGATCTTGCCACCCACTCACAGCGGTACATGCGGGCAAAAGGAACACTTTCGAAGGTGGAAATCTCACAAGAGGTGAATGCCTGCAGTGTGGAGGTTTCCGATCAACACGGCGACTATTTGTTGATGTTCAAGAACGAGACGCACAACCATCCTACCGAAATCGAACCATTCGGAGGGGCCCAGACTTGTCTTGGAGGAGCGATACGCGACCCTTTGAGCGGACGGAGTTTCGTGTTCCAAGGTATCAGGATTTCGGGGGCGGGAGACCCCACCGTGGATGTGTCGCAGACTCTACCCAACAAATTGCCTCAATCCACGATCGTGCGGGATTCGGCGCGGGGATTCAGCTCATATGGGAACCAGATCGGTATGGCCACCACAATGGTCAAGGAATTCTACCACCCATCCTATGTGGCCAAGCATCTCGAGTTGGGAGCGGTGGTGGGAATCACCAAGAGGGACGAGGTGGTGAGGGGTATTCCCCAACCTGGAGATGTGGTGGTCCTGTTGGGGGGAAAGACCGGCAAGGATGGAATCGGAGGAGCAAGTGGTTCCTCGGTGGCACATACTTCACAATCCTTGGACACCTCGTATGCCCAGATCCAGAAGGGCAATCCCTTGGAAGAACGAAAACTGCAACGACTGTTCAAGAAAGCCGAAGTGAAACGGATGATCAAGCGCTGCAACGACTTCGGAGCGGGTGGTGTGAGTGTGGCGATAGGGGAATTGGCCCCGGGCCTTGTCATCGAGCTCGACAAGGTGCCTTTGAAGGCCCATGGGATGAATCCCACCGAGATGGCCATCAGCGAGAGTCAGGAGAGGATGGCTGTGGTGATCGATGAAGAGGATCTGGAACTCCTGTGTTCCTATGCCGCACTTGAGAATGTGGAGGCCACGGCGGTGGCGGTGGTCACCAACGACAACCATTTGGTGATGCGTTACCGGAAAGAACGGATCGTCGACATCGATAGGGACTTTCTTGATACGAATGGACCGCTCCCCTCCATTGGTGTGGAGGTGGACGATCCCAGGCCCACACAGTATGACCGGGCACACTTTCTTGCATTGAACAGGTATTCACAGAAGGGTCTCGGTGAGATATTCGATTCATCGGTCGGCAATTCCACTCTCTTCTCCCCATATGGCGGAATCACACGAACCACACCCGAATTGAGTTCGGTTCAACGGTTTCCTCTCCATGGAAATTCGGACAAGGCGAGTGTGGTCAGCTACGGTTTCGATCCTACCATCGGAGAATCATCCCCCTATGTGATGGGCATGTGTTCGGTCCTGTCGTCGGTTGCGAAACAGGTGGCGGTGGGAGCCAGGCTTGAGGATATCCATCTGAGTTTGCAGGAGTATTTCCCCAAACCGGCCGATGATCCGAAGAAATGGGGTCTGGTGCTCCAAGCACTGCTGGGAGCGTTCGAAACATGCGACCAACTCTCGCTCGCCGCGATAGGGGGGAAGGATTCGATGTCGGGAACCTATGAGAATCTCGATGTGGTTCCCACCTTGGTGAGCTTCGCCTTCGGGGAGGTGGAAATTTCCCGACTCCGGTCAAGGGCATTCAAGTCTCCAGGCGAATTCATCTACGTGTTGTGGCAAGAGACTCCATCGAATTTGCCGGATGTTTCCTCATTCAAGCAAAATTTGGCACTGCTCGAAAAGTACCGTGACGAGATCACCGCCATCTCCACCCTCGACGAGGGGCTCTCCCACACACTCGATCTCATGGCGATCGGCAACATGGTGGGATACGATTGCCCAGAGGTCGACAACTGCAACAACCCGGGAGGATTTGTATTCACCACCAAGCGAAAGTTGGCTGGTCTCGAGCAGGTGGGAATGACGGTACAAAGGTTCGATCGTTCGTTTCTTGACAGTCATCTCAATGGTTTGTCGAAAGTCCACCCGATGGTTCGCATGGGGACCGGGTCCCTTCCTGATAAGGTGCCCACCCACGAAAAACGATACTACCACACGAAGGTGGATGCTCCGGTGGTGTTGATACTCACTTTCAGCGGCACCAATTCGGAATTGGATATGGAGATGAACTTCTCAAGAGCCGGTGGAAGGACAAAGGTGTTCGTGGTGAACGACACTTCGCACAAGGTGTTCGAACAAAGCGTCGCTTCCTTCATCTCCGAATTGCAGTCTGCCCATATCCTGGTGATCCCTGGGGGCTTCAGCTTCAGCGATGAGCCGGATGGGAGTGGAAAATTCATTGCCACATTCCTCGGCATTCCGAAAGTGGGTGCCGCCATCGAGTCCTTCGTCGCGGATGACCGTCTTGTGCTTGGTATTTGCAACGGATTCCAAGGACTGGTCAAATCGGGACTCTTGCCGTATGGGAAGGTGACCGAAAGGAAGGCTTCCGATCCCACCCTCTTCTTCAACGACTCCTATCGACATGTGGCGACACTGGTGGAAACGCGGATTCGTTCGTTACGTTCCCCTTGGTTGCAGGATCTTGATCCACATCTCTCCTACCTCCTGCCCGTTTCGCATTCGGAGGGGAAATTCGTGGCCAGTGATGCACTGCTTCACCATCTGTTGACACATGATCAAATTGCCACCATCTATGTCGACAATCCGAACGGATCCTCGATGGATATCGAGGGAATCATTAGTGAAAACGGGAATATTCTGGGCAAGATGGCCCACAATGAACGGATCTCCAATGATCTGTTCGTAAACGTGGAGGGCAATCGGAGACAGGATATCTTTGCAAGTGGAATACGCTATTTCACCAATGGAGGGAAATGAGTGATGGAACAGATCTACGAAGGGAAAGCGAAGCTCGTCTTCGCCAGTGGGGAAGGAGAGGTGACCATCCGTTTCAAGGATGACGCGACGGCGGGAAATGGATTGAAGAAGGCCTCGATCGGTGGCAAGGGGATCCTGAACAACCGTATGACGACGATTTTGTTCGAGTATCTTGAAGGAAACGGGGTTCCCACCCATTTCATCGAGCAAGTCGATGAGAGGGATCTCAGGTGCACCAGAACCACTGTGATTCCACTTGAGGTGATTGTGAGGAACATCGCCGCTGGATCGTTGGTGAAAAGGTTGGGAATCGAACGGGGAACCGTATTGGATCCACCTACGGTTGAATACAGCTACAAGAACGATGCCCTTGGTGATCCTCTGCTCAATGATGATCATATCGTCGCATTGGGCATCGCCTCCAAAGACGAATTGGCCCATATCCGAAAACAGGCGCTATTGGTCAACGAACTGTTGTGGAAGCGATTCGCCACGATCGGCATGAAACTGGTCGATTTCAAGCTTGAGTTCGGCAAGACGAAAGAGGGAACCATTCTCCTGGTCGATGAGATCAGCGGCGACAATTGCCGTTTGTGGAACAAGGAGGGAACGAGTTTCGACAAGGACCGTTTCCGCGAGGATTCGGGGGATTTGATCGAAGGATATAACACGATACTTCGTCTGCTCGAGGAGAGTATCTGACATGCGAATCAGTGGTATGGCCGAGGAATGTGGTGTGTTCGGAGTGTTCAATCACCACGATGCGGCGAATATGGCTTTTTATGGCCTCCATGCACTGCAGCATAGAGGCCAGGAGGCGTGTGGCATCATGGCCGGGGAACAAGGTGCCTACGACATCCACAAGGGACCGGGATTGGTTCACCAGGTCTTCAAGGATGAGATCCTGCAAAGCTTGAAGGGAGCGGTTGCGATCGGGCATGTGCGCTACTCGGTCACCGGAGGAACGCATTCGCACAATATCCAACCGTTCATCTTCAACTACAGGGATAGGACCTTCGGATTGTGCCATAATGGAAATATTGTGAACTACCGGGAGTTGAAAAGGGAATTGGAGGAGAATGGTTCCATATTCCATTCTTCTTCCGATTCCGAATTGATTGCCCATATGATGAACAAGGATGTCTACGACAATCCCATGAAGGCCTTGAAGCACGCCCTTCCGCGTCTGGTCGGTGCGTTCGCCTTCATCATTCTGGTGAATGACGAACTGTATGCGGTGAGGGATGAGCATGGCATCAGGCCTCTTTCCATCGGAACCTTGGGTGATGCTGTCATCGTTGCCTCGGAAACCTGTGCACTCGATGCGGTGGGAGCGACTTTTCTGCGCGAAGTGAACCCCGGTGAGATCGTGCGTATCGACAAGAGTGGACTCGCAAGCGAATTTTTCACTACTAGGCGTGGTGATTCCTTGTGCACTATGGAATACATCTATTTTGCCCGTCCCGACAGCGATCTGGGGGGTATCAACGCACATGAATTCAGAAAGCTCAGTGGGAAACTGCTGGCCGATGAGCATCCCGCCGATGCTGATATAGTGATCGGTATTCCCGACTCGTCCCTCAGTGCCGCCATAGGGTATGCCGAAGAGGCGAAGATCCCCTATGAGGTCGGCTTGATCAAGAACAAATACATTGGAAGAACCTTCATAGAACCTTCGAAACATTTGCGCGATCGTGCGGTGATGTTGAAACTGGCCGCCATACGGCGGGTGGTGGCGGGAAAACGATTGGTACTTATCGATGACTCGATCGTAAGGGGTACCACGCTCAAGCATATCACCCAGCTGCTGAGGGAGGCGGGAGCCAAGGAGATCCATGTGCGCATCGCATCTCCCCAGATCACCCATCCGTGTTTCTATGGTGTCGACATATCCAGCTATGCGGAATTGGTGATGGCCCATACCACCAAAGAGGATTTGCGGGATTTCTATGGAGTCGAGTCGTTGGAATTCATGAGTCTGGCGAGTTTGGAATTGTGTTCACCAGGAAAACATCTGTGCACCGGATGTTTCACCGGTGGGTACCTGACAGACACCTTCTCACGATTGCAGGAAGCGGCCCAGGAGGGCCATACACAACATGTCCGATAGATATAGGGAAGCGGGTGTCGACCTGCAAAGTGGGTATGAGAGCATAGAGAGGATCAAGAAACATATCGCTACCACCGCGAGTCTCGGCTTCTCAGGCGATATCGGAGGCTTCGGAGGTCTCTTTGAGCTCTTCCGGTATCGTTACAAGAATCCGGTGTTGGTTTCCGGTACGGATGGAGTGGGAACCAAGTTGCTACTTGCCATACAACACCGCAAGATCGATACCATAGGCATCGATCTGGTGGCCATGTGTGTGAACGATATCCTCACGGTGGGAGCCGAACCACTGTTCTTCCTCGATTACATCGCGGTTGGCAAGAATGATCCCCAAGAAATCGAAAGACTGGTCGCCTCGATCGCCGAAGGTTGCCGTTTGGGCTCCCTCTCACTTATTGGTGGGGAGACGGCCGAGATGCCGGACATGTATGCCCAAGACCATTTCGATTTGGCTGGGTTTGCCGTAGGTGTGGTGGAGTCTGAACAGCGTATCACAGGGGAAGCGATTGCTGCCGGTGATGTGTTGATCGGTATTCCCTCATCGGGAGTCCATTCGAATGGGTTTTCCTTGGTGAGGAAGATCATCAGGGATACGTGCATCGATGTACAGGATCCCTCTCTTCTCGACCTGCTGCTCGAACCCACAAGGATCTATGTCGATGTGATCAGGCAATTGAAAGCGGAAATACCCATCCATGGGATGAGCCACATCACCGGTGGAGGATTTTATGAGAATCTTCCGAGGATGCTTCCACCAGGTGATATGGGTATCGATTTGGATTTGACGGAATTTCCGATCCCCAAGGTATTCGACTGGCTTATGGAGAAGGGCAACCTCACATTGGATGAGATGTACCATGTCTTCAACATGGGCATCGGTTTCGTCGTGGTGGTCGATCCGTTTGATGTGGATCGAGCCTTGGAGATCATTCGGAGTTACCACCCACAATCACGGGTGATCGGAACAATATCGGAACACAAGGGAATGAGGATTCGATGAGAGTAGCGGTGTTCGCCTCGGGAAGAGGTACGAATTTCGAAAATCTCTTAAAGAATATGGTTCCCTCGATGGAAGTGGTGCTTTTGGTGACCGACAAGGTCTGTCGGGCATTGGAGATTGCGGCCCGGTATTCGGTGGAGGCAAGGACCTTCCTCAAACAACAGTATGGATCGAAAGAGGAGATGGAACGGGCGATTGCCAAGGTGCTTGACGAGCACCATATCGAACTGATTGTCCTCGCAGGGTACATGCGTCTGTTCAGCCCTTGGTTTGTAGCGCGGTATCCCAAGAGGATCATCAATATCCATCCATCGCTTTTGCCACATTACAAAGGGATGCATGCGATCGAGCAGGCCCTTGCAGATGGAAGGGGCATCTTCGGAGTCACCGTCCACTATGTGAACGAGGGCATGGATGAAGGTGAGATCATCGAGCAGGTGAGGCTGCAATACCAAGGTCATGATCTGAATGAACTGGAGGCCTTGGTGCATGAGGCCGAATATGTGTTGTACCCCCGCGTGGTGCGGCAACTATGTGAAAAGAGGAGACAAGTATGAATGTTGCGGTGATGGGAGCCGGTGGAAGGGAACATGCGATTGCGGTGAAGTGTCTGAGTTCCGACCATACTGAAAATGTACATGTGATTCCCGGCAATACAGGGATGCTGAAGACAGGCAACCTTACGATCCACCCCGCTTGGGATGGAAGTTTCTCCTCTCTGCACGACTATCTTGTGGAACATCGGATCGAATTGGTCATAGTCGGCAATGAATCATATCTTGCCGCGGGTATCACAGATTATTTTTCCACTACTTCCATAAGGGTTTTCGGGCCCACCAAGGCTGGTGCCGAACTCGAATCAAGCAAGGATTTCGCCAAGCGATTCATGAATCGCCATGGCATTCCCACTGCAAGCCACCATACCTGCCACCTTTACAAGGACGCGATCGATTTCATGGCTTCACAGGAGGGGACTCTTGTGCTGAAGCAGGATGGACTTGCCCTCGGCAAGGGAGTGTTGGTCACCGATGATCGAGAGGAGGCCTCCGAATTCCTCCGAAAAAGCTTCACTTTCACAGATACGGTGGTGTTCGAGCAATTCCTCGAGGGGAGGGAATTTTCCCTCTTGGCCTTCGTGAACTCCGACTACTGCAACCTCATGGTGCCCGCACGTGACTACAAGCGTGCTTTCGATCATGATCAGGGTCCCAATACCGGAGGCATGGGCTCCTACACACCGGTGGAGTATGTTGCCGACGAGGATCTACGCCAGGTGAAAGAAACAATAGTCGACCCGACTGTCCAAGGTTTGGTGGAAGACGGTATTGAATTCACGGGCATACTCTACTTCGGTTTGATGAAGACCGAAGAAGGCGTCAAGGTCATCGAGTACAATGTCCGTTTCGGTGATCCCGAAACGGAAGTCCTGCTCGAATCGATGGAATCCGATCTTCTGGAGGCCATACTCGCGACATTCGAGAAGAAACCCTATCGATTGCAATGGAAACGGGGATTCACCCTTGGTGTGTGCCTGGCATCCGAAGGATACCCGGGCAACTATTCAAAAGGTCATCCGTTGGAGATTCCAGAAGATATCACATGGTATTCGATGGCGATGGAACAGGATGGATCCCTTTATCGGAGCAACGGAGGCCGGGTGCTGTTTGTGGTTGCCAATGGAGATTCACTCGAACAGGCCCGCACCAACTGTTATGCACAGATCGATCAAATCAAAAGCGAACATCTGTTCCATAGACGGGATATCGGTCTGTGATGCGAAGGCTGTTTGCTCGGGGTTGCACCACATTGAATTGCACCCCATCGCACTTTCTTCCTTACAAGTATATACGTGATGGGGCATATCAACTATAATTACAAAAAATATAGAAGTGTCAAAATAGACAAAAGGAAGATACAGTGAAGGATTTGACGTTCGAGAGTTTCCATCGTTTGCTTGCATCATTGAGAATTTCTCTCTCTTCGTTCGACATACCACGTCTCACCATAGGCAACTCATCTGCGCGATTTGCCGTGGTCCAGGGGGGCATGGGTGTGGGAATCAGCCTCTCCTCGCTTGCCTCTGCGGTAGCGAATGAAGGTGGGATCGGAGTCATCGCCGCAAATGGTATCGGTATGATCGATCCAGACTACTTCAAGAACGGAAGGGCAGCCAATATACGAGCCTTGCGTAGTGAGATACGGAATGCAAGATCCAAAGGAAACGGAATCGTTGGTGTGAACATCATGGTGGCGCTTGAAGACTACCAGGAGTTGTTGCAGACGGCTATCGAGGAACGTGTCGATATGGTGTTCCTCGGTGCGGGGCTGCCTATTAAACACATGCCTGTGAAACAATTGCGTGAAGCCTCCGTCAAGGTTGTCCCAATTGTAAGCACCGCTCGTGCGGCCAAATTGATCTTCTCGATGTGGAAGAGGATGTACCATGATGTACCCGATGCGGTGGTGGTGGAAGGTCCGAAAGCGGGAGGTCATCTTGGGGTGGCGGTCGAGGACCTTGACGACGAGCGATTCGCCCTCGAGACAACCGTTCCCCAAGTGAAGGAAGCACTCGCTCCCTACATCGAGGAATTCAACCGACCCATACCCATCATTGCCGGAGGAGGTATCTTCACCGGAAAGGACATCTACAGGATCATGAAACTCGGAGCCGATGCGGTGCAGATGGGAACTCGTTTTGCCGCCACCGAGGAGTGTGATGCCGATATCCGTTTCAAACAGGCCATCGTGGATTGTACCAAAGAGGACATCGGGATCATCAAGAGTCCCGTAGGATTGCCCGGTCGTGCCATCATAAACGATTTCTTGACCAGTACGACCAAGGAAAAGCGGAAATTCTCCTGCCCTTGGCAGTGTCTTGCAGGTTGTCAGGCCGAGGCCTCCAACTATTGCATCTCCATGGCATTGAACCAAGCCCGTCGTGGAAACCTCAACAGTGGCTTCGTGTTCGTTGGTTCCAATGCACACCGTGTGTCCTCCATACAATCGGTTTCTTCCTTGTTTGGAGAATTGCGTACCCAGTATGCCGCGGCATTGTTTGCAGACAAACGACACCTGCTCGAACCGGTGGCGGAATGGGTGGCGAAACTGAAAAACGAGTACTTGACTACGGAACAACAGGTAAAGAAATTGAAGGAATCCTATCGCAGGGCAATCGAGGGTATCACCCTTTCCGATCAGGTGGATTCGATACGAATGGAATTGAGGCGGACAAGCGAGCGCCTCACACTGATCAGAAGGGGAGTCGAGGAACGTGTGGGCAAACTCGTCAACACATTGTCGCCACAAAGCAGTCTTTAAATCTTCGCTCGGATTTCGATCATTTATGCACACAATGTAGCGACGGGTAGGGTGGTGAATGTGACTGAGTCACAGAGCCATGGTCCTACCCGTTTACCCTCTTGTCCATCGAAGGTATAGTCTCTTGTATGAAACGGAAAGCAACCGGTGAACGGTTTCTGCTTGTTGCGGGAATCTTACTTATCATACTGATCTGGACACTTCTCGCCTTCTATCTCAGACAAGTGAAGGGAAGGCCGTTCCCTTATATGTGGGAAGCGGTGATGGCAATTTTCTCTCCTTCGTCTGGACAGGAGAATCATATTCTGCTCCACACCTTCCATAGCCTTTCCAGATGGCTGACCGGATATGGAATTGCGGTGGTGGCAGGTATCTCATTGGGTTTCGCCACTGCGGCGTCGCCACGATTGGCAACACTCCTCCATCCTTTGATCCATACACTTCAGTTGATACCTGGTCTTGCATGGGTACCTATCGCGCTGATCCTGTTTGGATTGGGGAATGCTTCGGCGATTTTCATGATCGCAGTCACTGCGTTCGCTCCCATCGTCATCAATACTCGATCGGGTATCCGACATATCGAGCCAAATTTGTTGCGGGCCGCCCAAATGATGGAATTGGGGAGAATCAAAACCTTCAGCCATATCATACTCCCCGGTGCCGCTCCATCGATCATCAACGGGTTGAGGGTGGCTTCCGCAAATGGGTTTCGGGTCCTCATCTCTGCAGAAATGGTATTGGGAAGCAACCTTGGGCTCGGTTACGACCTTTTGCAGGCAAGATGGAGTTTCGACTACGAGACCGCCTTCGGTGCGGTGATCATCATAGTTCTCATAGGTTTGGTGGTGGAGAAGCTCATTTTTTCTCCAATCGACGATATCATATCACGAAAGCGGGGAGTGGCCTGATGCTCGATTTCTCGCGAATTTCCCATACATATGATCAGGATGGAAGACAAGTTGAAACGATCAGGCATTTCGATTTGTCTGTCATGGAGGGTGAGTTCCTTACGATCCTCGGTCCTTCGGGATGTGGCAAATCCACATTGCTCCATATGGCCGCTGGCTTTTTACAGCCTACCGTTGGTGAAGTCTCCTTTCGTGGAACACCGGTATCGAAACCGGGAAGGGATCGTTCGCTCGTGTTCCAGAGTGCGGCATTGATGCCTTGGCTTTCAGTTGGGGCAAACATCGCGCTAGCCTTGCCAAAAGGACTCGAATCCGATGCGATCGATGAAATTGTGGCACATGTATTGGATGTTGCGGGTTTACAAGGTTTCGATGATGCCATGCCGCACCAACTGAGTATCGGTATGCGACAGAAGGTGGCGATCGCCCGGGCACTTGCAATGGATTCGCAAGTCCTTTTGATGGACGAACCGTTCGCCAGTTTGGATGAGCAAACCCGATTGCGGTTGAACAGGGATCTGGTCGATATCTGGCGCAAAGAGCGGAAGACCATTGTATTCGTCACCCATTCGATCCAGGAGGCGCTTGTACTCAGTACGCGAATTGTACTGCTCAGCGCCCGTCCCGCCTGCATGATAGGACAATGGCGATTGCCTGAGGATGATCTTGATGGTTTGGATCGACAAAAGGCAAGAATGGAGGATGTGAACATGAGGATGTTGTCCTCAGAGATTTTACATAAGATGGAATTGTGTTGTCCTCCAAAGGAAGGAACAGGAATGTGTGAGTGTATGGGAGTTCGGCATGCATAAATGGAATATTGCGGTAGTGGGAATTGTAGTGCTGTTGGTATCCACCGTATCCTGCAGCCGGGAAGAAGCAAGCCTTTCGGTGGCATATCAGAATCGTGTGGGTGATGCCTTGATGATACTGACTGCACAGGAACTCTCGGATGCGCAAGAGATGCACTTCACCAAGTTCTCCAGTGGTTCCATGACAGCAGAAGCGTTGTTGTCGGGGGATGCGGATGTCGCCACGATGGGTGATGCCGCGGCAGTGGCACTTGTGGCGCGATATCCCGAGCTTGTCACCATCGTAGCCATCCATGGGGAGGGAGCCTTCCGCCATAGGCTCGTATCCCACGAAGGTGGATCCATCAAGCGGGTAGGGGTGGCCTATGGTACCAGTACACATGCCGCCCTGTCAGCATACATGGATTCACATGCCGATTATCATGATATTGAATTGGTGAACCTTTCTCCCGATTTGCAGATCGAGGCTCTCGCCTCGGGAGAAATCGATGCCTTTGCCGCAAGCGAGCCCACTCCCACCATCGCTTTGGAGCGTCTGAATGGACTGGAGGCGATTCCCATAGAAATCCAAGGGCGTACGTTTCCATTGGCCCTTGTGGTGAGGAAGGATGCCTTGGAACATAAAACCAAGCTGCTTGCCAAACTGTACGGAACCCTGGAACAGTCGGCGAAAACATTCGAATCTTCCGGCTCCCCCGATCGAAAAAGTATCCAGTACCTCACCGAGGCAACAGGCCTTCCCGAACGAGTGTTGCTTGAAAGCCTCACACTCCATGCATTTGCCGTCAGGGATCCACTTTCCTATGAGCAAGAGTTCGAATCTTTGGCCGAGTTTCTAAAGGAGCAGGGTAAGATTCCCCTCATCCCGAACTGGAACGAGGTCTTTACCTCCGCATCACAGGCAGGTTTGGTGCAGTAGCAGTAGCTATATCATCAGGAACCAACATGGGCAGCAAAATGAAAATAGTTAGAATTACCTATGCGTTTGGGTAAGATTCGCATTTGAAAGTGGTTGTCCCTCCTCCGATAATTTCGGTGGGAGGATACGGTCATGAAACGATTGCCTTTCTTATTGCCCATTCTTCTTGTGATTCTTTTAGTGTCATGTCCCATGGGAGGAGACCCGGACAATACACCCGATGATGATGATGGGGATACTCCTTCGGAAACTTACTTCAGTTGGACTTCTCCTGACCTGCCTGAGGAATCGATCTTCTCAGTGGGTTCGATGGAAAGTGATACCGATAGTCGTTCACTTCCGAGATGGGTCTCCTCCGATGGGGATACTTCCTACGAAAGCATAGAACCCGACAGATTCCATGCCGCCTACAGTTATATCGGATTGGTTCCCGAAACCATGGTGGACCAATTGGCGACAGTGGGATTCCAAGCCTACCGCAGGGGCTCCGGCTTGGTTGCCGCAGATACATTGGATACCATCGATACCAGTAAGATTCCCGGTTATTACGATAATGCGATGCCCGGTTCTCCTCCCTACTGGGAAAGCGGCGATCCGGTATTCGAATCCTATGTGGATGACG
>CAYZJV010000063.1:0-16761 GCA_964478945.1 uncultured Spirochaetaceae bacterium
TATGTACAAGCTGAAGTGAGTGTATCGTAACGTGTGATGGCCAAGCGGTATGGAAATCGAAACCTTTCATGCTTCCTTTCGGGAGGTGTTTCATGAACAACCGATTTCGTGTGGATCGAGCGCTGCTATTGTTGTTGATGATTTTGTTGTGCATGAGTCCATTGTATGCCTTCAAGGCAGGGACCCATGCGGTGCTGGCCAGCGAGGTGGCAAGGAATCTTCCCGAACAGAGTCTTGTCAAACAAGCGATGATGCGGTATCCGCAGATCGTTGCGTGGGGCTCCACCGGTCCGGATCTTCCGGCGAATTCGGTGGGCATCATGATCGACCATGCCCCTTGGTTCGAAAAGTACCATTATGAAAAGGTGGGAACGTATGCACGCACCATGTTGGAGATTGCCCTGTCCCAACGCAACCATCAACAGATCGCATGGGCTGCAGGTTGGCTGACGCATGTGGTCGGCGATCTGTATTGCCACGGCATATTCGTGAATCCCGACCCCGAGGTGGGAGGAGTATACCTGGCCGATCCCGATACCAAGGAGATGCACGGGTTCTTGGAAGCTTATGCCGATAAGGTCATGTTTACCGACAAGAGTGATCCCAAGCGAACCTACAACGTCCAACATATGCAGGAGACCTTCTCTGCCTTCGATGCGACCGAAATCTCCCGTTTGATGCAACTCTCCTCCAGGGAAATATACGGAGCGGAACCTTCGCAAGAGAATATTGAAGACTGGATGGGATTTTTCAAGAAGATCTATCTCAACACTGGGATCGCCGGTGGAACCAACTGGGTCTACAACAACACCTATCAGGAAGCGACCGATCACCTGCTTGAAGATGTGGGGATCATCCACTATGGACAATGGGCGGGTCTGACAAGGAAGGAACGGCTGGACTTGGCTTATGATGAAGCTGTCGCAACATCGGTCTCTTTGCTCGGTGATGCCGAGCGCAACAACTACCATGAATTCAGCGATGCCTGGAATCTGGATGCATACCATAGGGATGGACGCTCCATCGGTACCCTTACCGTGACGATCAGAACCGCCGATGAGCGATTCGCCGGAACGGACGATGGAGTCTACTTCGGTTTGGTGAGGGACGATGGGCTGCAGTGGCGTTCTCCGGAACTCAAGAAAGGCAGTGGAATGTTGGGCTTGGGCGATATGATCATCAATGATTTCGAGCGCGGCAGCTGCGAGACCTACTACATGTTCGTGGAGAGCAACGAATATCCGATCGATCGCATCAGTCGGGTATTCCTCCAAAAGGATAGCGACGAGTATGCCGGTGGCTGGAAAGTCGATTCCCTCACCGTCACCATCAACGGAATACCCTATTTCGATGGTCCGGTTGACACCTGGTTGGAGGAGGACCATCTGTATTGGAGTGCCCCTGTGATGTCGGTGCCACCGCAAAGGATTCCGGTTGTCATCGATATCACCGCCGATGTGGTCGGCGATACCGTCTCTTTGCATACCTACTTCGTCTCTTCGGTGCATGTTCCCTACAGTGGTCCAGCCACTTTGGCGGTCCAGCATGGGGATGGAACGGTAACCACCTACCAGTTGAACATCGGAAGCGACGGCTCGTTGGTTCGTTCCCTGCCACTCTCGCCGAACGACAAGTTGCAGGCCCATATCTACCGTCCCAAGGAGAACAACACCCAAGAGATCTACACCGGTGGGACGCCTTGGATCCATCCCTCCATTCCCTACGAGCAGATCACGATCAATGCCGATGCATTCAACGATACCGTATCCGGGACAATTGGAGGTTCATACCATGGTCCGGTCGAAATTCTGGTGAGGGATATGGAGGGTGCGGCCGATGATAGGGTGTATCGTACATCCGCACGATCGGGGGAATATTCGCTCTCCATCCCGATTGTGGGATCGGATGGGGTCGGGGTATGGAGCTTTTGCGAGGGAGTGCGTTTGCCGCGGGGCGAGTACCTGGTGGCCCCCGATCTCAACTCTCTCGAGTTCTCAACAGGAATTTCCGGGCATGACGGATTGGATGGTACGGTGGTGAACAGTGCGAATGATCCTGTTGGTTCCTTTATCGGGGATGTGTATCTCGGACTCCCGGGTTCCACGGAGGCGGTGGCGCTCACCAGAACCTACGAATCGGGTGGATCCCAAGGATCGAAGGTGGGCAAGGCTGTCACGAGTCTTCCCACTGCAACAGATTCGAATACAAGTGAATTCTCCTTCCGTGCGGTACCCATCGTGTTGGAACTCGGCTATTCGTTGTGGATCGAGCATGAAGGGCTTACGAAGTATTTTTCCTATGACCCTATGGAGGAGGTGGAACAGGAAGCACGAACACCTGTACGTGAAGCAGTCGTTTCACCTGTATCCCACGTGGTGGACCAGGTGGTCAATCCGATGTTGCACTCGATATCAAATCAACAGGGAATGGTTTCCCAGACCCAATCGTCTGCAACCATGTACATGATGGCACCACAACAATCGCTATGGGAGGGTGCGTGGGAAACTTCGATCGGACCGATGGTGATCACACAATCGCAGGAGCAGATACAAGGTACCTATGGCGAAGATGGATATTCCTTGAACGGAAAAGTCTCCGGCAACCGCTTGGTGGGAATCGTGGATGAAGGTGACGATCTCCTCGGCTCGTTGGATCTCACTTTGTCGGGAGATGGGAAATTCTTCACCGGAACACTGCGGTATGCCCAGGAACAATGGTTCGAACGTGTCGATGGTACGCTTGTCTCGCCATTGGAGCGGGCGGGAATAGTTGCCAACGGCAAGAATCTGGAAGGGGTGTGGTGCACCGACCTCGGTATCATGGTGCTTGATTCGATCGTGGGTGGATACCGTGGGTATCTTGGGTCGGAAGGCCATACCTTGGAAGGTCAGTTCGCATCCGGGATACTACGGGGAAGGATACTCTCTCCCCACAATGACGAATTTGAACCATTGAAACTGTCGTTCGATAGGAGTCTCACTTCATTCTCGGGTTGTTATACCTCCGGTGATGAAGACATATCATGGGAAGGGTATAGGATGCGATAAAGGAAAAGGCAACCGTTTCGGTTGCCTTATGGGCGATACAAGGTTTGAACTTGTGACTTCTACCACGTCAAGGTAGCACTCTCCCGCTGAGTTAATCGCCCATGCAAGAAGCACAATAGAATAAATTCGTGATTCTGTCCAGTATTTCATAGGGAAAATTCTTTTCTTTGCTTTCCCGGGGTGGCATGCGTTTCTCTTGCTCCCGAACACTTCGCGATTTACAATTGGAATGCGATGGCTACACACGACATCATGGTCAACACGTCCTTGGGACGAATACGTGGTACCACGGACAAAGGAGTACTCAGCTGGAAGGGTATCCCTTATGGAGCTCCGCTGGACGGGTATCGACGCTTTGCGGAACCCGAGCCTATACGGGCCTGGAACGGAATTCTTGATGCAACCCATTTTAGTGGCATCTGTCCACAAAGAAGTGTGTTGCGCACCAAAGTATCCAACGGATGCCTCACACTCAACATATGGTCTCCGAACACAAATGGTATGAAGCGACCTGTCCTCTTTTTCATCCATGGTGGATCATTTAAACATGGCGCCGGCAACGAGGCCTACTACCATGGATCATATCTTGCAAGAACCAGGAATATCGTGGTGGTCACCTGCAACTATCGTTTGGGAGTGTTTGGATTTCTTGATTTCGGATTCCTCGATGCAAGATTCACGACGAACAACGGTGTGCGTGATGTATTGGAGGCCCTTTGCTGGGTCAATTCCCATATCATGGATTTTGGAGGAGACCCCGATTGTGTCACCATTGTCGGTCAATCAGCCGGTGGCACGATGATTTCGGCGCTTGTGTCCAACAATGGTGGTGACACCTTGTTCCACAGGGCGATCATGATGAGCGGTGGTCCTACGCAAATCCAATCGAAAGAGACCTGCAGGGTTGCCTCCGAGGCCTTCCTGTCAATGGGGAATATCCACTCGAGCCAAGAGTTGCTCTCATTGGATTTGGATGACTTGATCTCAAGGCAGAAACGGTTTGTCCACAATTTCGGCATGGGTGCGGCAACGTTCCGTATCACAGTTGATGGAGGTATAGTTCGTGATTTCCCGATCCGTGCCGCGATGAACGGGAGAATCACCATTCCGATGCTCGTGGGAACCACAAAGGAGGAGATGGGCTTCATGGCGATCCGACCTCTGGCGAAGTTCCTCGATGTGGGAAGAATCGTTGCCAATGGGTTGGACCTGGAATCGGAATCAATGCGACGAAGGCTGTTCTCCACATACGACACATTGTATGGAACAGATAGGGGAGTGGCCATGATGTATACCGATTTGCTGTTTCGTATTGCAAGCCTATGGTTCTCCCAAGCCGTCGGAATGCGTGGGAACGCATGGATGTACCGCTTCGATTATGAAACACGTGCTTTGCGGATGAACGGACTCCACGCGATCCATTCGAGTGATATCCCCTATGTATTTGGAAATTTTTCACCGGTACTGGTGAGGCCGATGTTTTTGCTTACCGGTGATATGGGTCCGGTCCACGCAGTCTCCGATGAGCTGCAGGACGACATCGTGGGTTTCATGCGGGAGGGAACCCTTGCTTGGGAACCGGTATCGCCCACCTGTGTGATGGGCAAATGTTACGGACAGCCTGCATCGATCCAACCCATGATAGTTCCCGAATTGCATGATCTGTATGCCGAGACCGATTATCGTCGACGCAGTATTTCTGGAGCCGCTGTATAGTGCCATGAGTAAAAAGGTTATTGTTTCATGCCCTTGCATGGCTTTCAATCATATGCACTTCTCTGGTATATTCTCCAATCATGCGCACGTTCATTTCCCTGCGGAATTTTGTTCTCATCATACCAATGCTTCTCATGCTGATCTCCTGTTCCACCACAAGTCGACTCGAGTCGCTTGAACAGGAAACTTTGGATGTGACCCAATGGATGGATCAACTGGGCATCCCCTCCCATGAAACCACCTATCCCACCTATTACAACACTGGTGCCGAGTGGAACGCGAGAACCTTGGAACTGATCGAGCAAGCCGAGGATTATATTCTGATCTCGACCTTCCTCGGTGTGGAACATATCTCCACCGCTCCTGTCTGGAAAGCGCTCGCGCGAAAAATGGAAGAGGGGGTGCGGGTATACATCATCATCGACTCCTCTTCGAATTTCCAGCTGGTGCCCATTTCGGATGAGCGTATCAAGGCCGCGTTCATATACTTGAGGGAATTGGGGTTGCCTACGGTGGAATACAACTCCCTCACCATGGGAAATCTTTTCTTTCTTCCCAATCTGCTCGATAGGGACCACAGGAAGTATTGGGTGGTCGATGGCGAGGTGCTTGCCGTGGGTGGCATCAATGTGAACCATACCTCAATCGACTGGCCAAAGGGGATGGGAAACATCGATACGATGGCACAGATCATCTCTCCGGGTACCACCAGGGAGGTGGTCGACTCATTCGTGGCTACTTGGAACAGGTATTCCCCCATGGAGTTGGATGCCGAGACGTTTGACGTGCCTGCTTCCATGCCTGTACAGGAAGAGACGACAAAAGTATGGTTGCTGGACCATCATTGGCCTACACAATCAAGTATATCTTCCCTTTTCGATCTCTTCAGTGTGTATGCCGAGGAAGAGCTCTGGCTCATCCAGGGCTATACCTTCCTCACCCAAGCCCTTCTCGATCGGGTAGCCTACGCAGTGGAGAAGGGGGTCGAGGTGAATGTGGTGTTGTCGGCCAATTCAACCCAACCAAAATACGAGATGGCCTCACGATATGGGGTGCTCGATCTCATCGATGCGGGTGCGAACGTCTATATGTTCGAGTCTCCCGAGAAGGCTTTTCTCCACCTGAAGCTCATGGTGGCCGACAATTCCCTCGTGACGATAGGCAGCGCGAACTACAATTTCAGATCGCAGACCCTTTCAAGGGAACTCAATTTGTTGTTCGAAGATCCCAAGGTGGCCGCGTATTCGATGGAACATGTGGAATCGCTGATGGAATACTGCCGACCGGTAAGTCGTGAGGAGGCCCGCTCCTGGAGAGACTTCCTCAGCTGGTATACCCATCTGTTGATGCAGGTGTGGGGGTGAACATGAAACGAATTGCATTTCTATCCATCATGGTGCTCATGATCGTTTCCTCTCCACTTTCAGCTACTTCATGGTCGGGAGGGTATCGCATCGGATTCGATGGCTATGCATCTCCCTCGTTTTCACGAAACGACTACATTTCCTTCTCACTGGTGCATGAATCGTATGGTCCCCTGCAGATGAACGTTGGTGTTTCGGCTCCATTGCATGACGGATCGTACGGTACGCTTCTCTCCTTTGGACTGGGTAGTGGGATGTATGTATTCCAAGACCATCCGTTGGATACCTTGTTCAGGCGCGACAGTGCTTTGTCTCCAAGATTGGAACTCTCTTTGCTGTTCGATGTTGCAAAGGTGGAATTTTCGCATATCACGCTCATCTTCCAACCGCTGTCACTCGATTTTGGTGACAAGAGGATTGGAGTATTGGGTGCAATCGTCACGCGGGATTTCCCTGAAGATGCGTGGGGGTGGGGAATCCGTTTGTTCGAGATCACCCATTATGTATGGTAGGTGTGTCATGAAACGATTGTTGTGGTGTGTGCTGTTGGTTATTGTTTCCCTTTCTTCGCTCTTGGCCGTTGATTTCGGCATATCGGTCGGTACGTTCGATTCCTATGGTCGGCACGAATCGTTCAACGACGGAACCCACGTGCAAATCGGTTCTGTAATCGGCATGTCTTCCCATCTCGAGTGGGAGGCCTTCCTGATCGCGGAAGCTACGCCTGCTCCCTTCTCCGAACTTGTGGTGGGGACCGCACTTTCGATGGCTCTGGTGGGACCGGTGTTCGTGGACCCCCAGGTGGACGAAGTACCTCCGTATGCCAATATCTATGCGAGTGTGGGGTTCCTCGGTGGAATGGGAGGAAACGACTCCTATGGTCCATTTCTCAGAATCACTCCCATATCGGTGGGTGGACCACAATTTCTTCTTCGTGAAAGGGGTGCCTCAACCGGAATTTTTTACGATATTCCCAATTCTTCCTTGACAATATTCTGGAATATTTTCCTTGTCGACTTTTTTCTTTGACAGGTGTTTTTATTGGGGTTGACACGCCCGAAAAGCAAAAAATTACTTCCGAAAATCCATTGTGATTATCGTCACATTATTTGGACATAACTTTACAATATATAGTAAGTTATACAGTAATTCCTTTGCGGATATTCTTTTAATTTCTACCCAGGGGTTGCCGAAACACTATCCGTAGTGGTATACTTAAAGAAATCCACCAGATAAGGAGTAGTTATTATGGATACGAAAAAACTGTGGAAAATGTTCGTAACGGTAGGAATTTTACTTTTCATTGCGATGCCTATGGTATTCGCCCAAGGGCAAAGTGCATCGGATGACAATACCATCAGTTTCGCCGGCTCGGGAGGGTATCCTCCGTTCAATTATTTGAATGAACAGGGAGACGTCGTCGGATTCGATGTCGATGTGGCCCAGGAAATCGCCGATAGGCTCGGCATGGAAATGGAGTATGTCACCACCGCATGGGATGGAATCATCGAAGGACTCAGGGCCCGACGCTATGACGGAATCCTTGGAAGTATGGCGATCACCGACGCCCGTGAAGAGCAGGTCGACTTCTCGATACCCTACTACTACAGCGGGGCTCAGGTGTTTGTACGCAAGGACAGCGGAATCGACAGCTTGGACGATCTCGACAGTTCCCATGTCATCGGTTTGGTTACGGGAACCACATTCGAGCAGGACGCCATTGACTTGGGTGTCCAGGCCAAATTGTACGAGGATGACAACCAGACGCTTCTCGAGCTGATCAACGGAAGAAACGATGGAGTCCTCACCGACCGTGTCGTCGGATTGAACGCCGTGACCAAGATGAAGGGTGGCGAGAATGTCACCGCCGTAGGTTCCGTTTTGCGGGCCGAGGTCATGGGAATCGCGTTCCATGAGGATGACGACGAGCTGCGTGAGAAGGTCAATGCGGTCTTGCAGGAAATGCATGATGATGGAACTTTGAGTGAGATCAGCGCCGAATGGTTCAACGGCGAAGACATCACACGCAAGTAAGGTGGAACCCAGCCTATGCCAATGAACATATTACCGTGGGATTTGGGAGCGATCCCCTCACGATTCTTCCTCTTTGGGGAAGCGGCATGGTACACGGTTCAGATCACGGGGCTCGGCGTTCTGCTGGGCCTTGTGATCGGTTTGCTGGTGGCGCTTGGCCGATTGTCGACCAACAAGCCGCTGTCGGCCGTAGCCCGTGCATACATCTTCTTGATTCGTGGAACACCGCTGTTGGTGCAGCTGTTCATCGTCTATTACGGATTGACTTCGGTGGTCACGATTGCACCGATTCCTTCGGCTGTGATTGCATTGGGTGTCCACAATGGAGCCTATATCGCCGAGATCTTCCGAGGATCGATCCAATCCATCCACTACGGACAGATGGAAGCTGCGAGAAGTCTCGGTATGCCGAAGGGAAAGGCGATGCGAAGGATCATCCTTCCCCAAGCCTTCAAACGAGCGGTGCCTTCGTTGGGGAACCAGCTTATTATCGCATTGAAGGACAGCTCCTTGGCATCAACGATCGCGGTTCCCGAACTGATGCTTCGGGGAAGACAGATGGGATCCTCCACATTCATGTATATGGAGATGTTCGTCATAGTGGGTATCTGGTACCTGTTGATGACGAGTGTGCTTTCGTATGTGATCCATCGAATCGAAACCAGATTGAAGGTGAGTGACCGTGACTGATACGAATACACAAAAAAAGCCGATTAAGAAGAAGGAAACGATCGATCCAAATGCACCGTTCCTCCGCATCGAGAAGTTGAACAAGTTCTATGGGGACCTCCATGTCTTGAAGAACATCTCATTGAGTGTGAAGAAAGGGGAAGTGGTGGTCATCATAGGAGCGTCCGGTAGTGGGAAAAGCACACTGCTGCGATGTGTGAACTTCCTGGAGAAGACCAAGAATGGGAAAATATACATCGAGGGCAAGCGGATCCGTAATCAGGAGAAGCAGTTGAACAAGGTTCGTCAGGAACTCGGAATGGTATTCCAGCACTTCAACCTCTTCCCGCACATGACCGTTGTCCAGAATGTGATGGAAGGTCTCGTCCAAGTGAAGGGACTCCATAAGGAAAAGGCGCGCGAGCGAGCCTTGGACCTGTTGGAGCAGGTGGGACTGAGCGACAAAGCCGAGATCTACCCTTCGATGTTGTCCGGAGGACAGAAGCAGCGTGTTGCGATCGCGAGAGCTCTGGCGATGGATCCGAAGATCATGTTGTTCGATGAACCGACAAGTGCGTTGGATCCCGAACTGGTGGGAGAGGTCTTGACCGTAATGACCGATCTGGCCAAGCAGGGAATGACCATGCTGGTGGTGACCCATGAAATGTGGTTCGCCAAAGAGGTGGCCGATAGGGTCATCTTCATGGATGATGGCATCATTCTGGAGGAGGCCCCACCGGAGAAGATGTTCAGTGCCCCCGAACATGAGAGGACACTGGAATTCCTGAAACAGGTGTTGCCACCGCAATCCGATTGATTGCACTTGCGTGGTAAAGTTTCCCTGTGTATGATGATGGACAGGGGGTCCCAATGGTCAAGATCACCACGCTTATTGACAATTATGCGATGCCGGGCACCGATTTGGAATCCGAACACGGTTTCTCCTGTTTTGTGGAGACCAACCAGGTTCGGATTCTTTTCGATACGGGGAAGGATGGTGCATTTATTCGCAATGCCGAAAAACTCGGAATCGATTTGGGCACCATCGACCACCTTGTGATAAGCCATGCCCATTATGATCACGGTGGAGGTGTGGTGCCCTTGTTGGAGACCTTCTCCCTACCCACGCTCTCACTTTGGACAGGAAAAAAATTCTCGCTAGCCAAATATGCCGATGAAGAGGATGGAATGCGCTATCTTGGGCTCGATTTCGATGCGAGATATGCCTTCGGGAAACAGGTCATGTGGCATACCGTATGCAACGATACGGTGATGATCCATCCCGGCATCTGGCTGGTCAGTGGTTTCGACCGCATCCACCCGATCGAACAACCGAATCCACGATTTGTGATTGAAGAGGAAGGGGTACGGAAAATCGATACGTTCTGTGACGAGATCGCCTTGGTGATCGATACTCCGCAAGGACTTGTCCTCATTGTGGGATGCTCCCATCCCGGAATACTGAATATTCTCGATTCGGTCAGATCAAGATTCTCCAAGCCCTTGTATGCACTCATGGGAGGAATCCATCTATTCGATGCATCCCCTGAAAGACGTGATACGGTGGTGAGGGATCTTATCGAGCGATCGATCCCACGTCTTGGCGCATCCCATTGTACTGGAGACGAGGCTGCGAACATGCTGAGTGAACGGTACCCGGGATATTTTCCCAACATGTCGGGAACCGTGACCATGATTGGATGAGTGGCGTTTGACGATTGGGTGAAGATGCCGTATCATGGTGCAATACAGTAGGGAAAGGAGCATGCGATGCGTACGATTCGCTGGGGAATCATTGGATGTGGCGATGTCACCGAAGTGAAGAGTGGCCCCGCTTTCCAAAAAATCGCCGGTTCTTCGCTTGTGGCCGTCATGAGAAGGAATTCCGCCAAAGCAGCCGATTATGCCAAGCGCCATGGTGTGCCCCGTTGGTATGACGATGCGGCCGAACTCATCGCCGACAAGGAGGTCGATGCGATCTATATCGCCACTCCACCGTATGCCCATGAGGAATACACCATTCTTGCCGCAGAAGCCGGCAAACCGGTCTATTGTGAGAAACCTCTGGGAGTTTCCCATGCCCATGGAAGAAGAATGGTCGAAGTATGCCAGGAGCATGATGTTCCCTTGTTCGTCGCCTATTATCGTAGGGCGTTGCCGAAATTCCGACTTGTGAGAAAATTGCTCGATGAACAGGTGGTGGGAACCGTTCGTGCCGTATCGGTGGTGATGTGCCAGTCGCTCAAGGATGTGTTTTCCCAAGGTGACAATTGGCGTGTCGATCCCGAATTGTCGGGGGGAGGCTTGTTCCATGATGTGGGGTGTCATGTGCTCGATCTCTTGGATTGGCTGTTCGGGCCCATTATCCAGGTGCAGGGGCATGGAGGACGACAGGGAAACGCCTACCAGGCCGATGATATCGTAAGTGGAAGTTGGGTGTTCGAATCTGGCATCCATGGAACGGGGATTTGGAGTTTCAACGCATGGGGGGATTTCGATTCGGTCGCGGTGTTGGGATCGGAAGGTACCTTGACCTTCAGCGTGATGGACCTCAGCGCTCCACTTCTGGTGGAAACGAAAGACGAGTCGAGGACGATCGGGGTTCCCGATCCTCCCGAACATGTGGCCCAACCGCTGATCCAGACGGTTGTCGACGAATTGCTTGGAAGGGGAACCTGTCCAAGCACCGGTGAGAGCGGACTGAGGACCGATTGGGTCATGTCGCGTCTCGCCACCTGAATTGGAGGAAACCATGTTCGTATCACATAGGAATGATATCGAGAAGACGGCGCAGGAGCATCCTGCGATGAAGGCAGTGGAGAAGCAAATCCTCATAGGACCCGCTCAAGGTTGGGCCGACCATGTGATGAGACTCTTCACGCTTGGCAAGGGAGGTTATGCTCCGAGGCATACCCACCCATGGCCCCACATCATGTACGCGTTGGAGGGGAAGGGAAATCTCTTTATGGATGGCACCGATTATCCTCTCACCCCGGGTTCGGTGGCCTATGTGCCCCTCGATATCGAGCATCAGGTTTCCAATGCGGGTGAAGAGGAATTCGTGTTCATTTGTATCGTTCCCAGAATCGGCGAGGCTTGAGATGGAGATCGCGAGCACCACACATTCGGGTCGCTTCGGCATTTTGCTTCCCTACTGTCTTGGTTTGGCGGATCCCGCCTCAAATGGGAAGAATTTGGATAGGGCGAGGGAATTGTTCGACTCGGTGACCGCACAAGAGACGATGGTGCTCGTGGACAACATCATGCAGTCGGTGGACGATATCGAATTGGTGAAGATCATCGTGACCAGAATGTTGCATTCCTTCACCAAGGCCCTTGCCGCCGAGTCGCGTCCGTTCGACACCTCCATTCCATTCCATCGGACGCTGATGGAACGAAATGACCGCATCAATGCCAATCTCGACGCACTGAAACCGATCGTCACACGTATGAATACAGGTGACTTCACCGCAAGTGACCGAGCCTCGACCAAGACCATCATCTTGGAACTCGATGCACTCACCGACCATTACATGATGAAGGAGAATATCCTGTTTCCCGTGGTGGAGCGTTTTGTCGAAGAAAGTGGATGTGTCCAATTGATGTGGGCGATCCATGATGATGTGCGAAACACATTGAAAACCCTCGAATCGGCCATAGAGGATATGAGGACACCATTGTCGGATTTGAACAAGTTGTTCGGCAAGTTGTTCTTCGATATGAGATCGATGGTATTCCGTGAGGAGCAGGTGCTGCTGCCTGCGATCTCGAACCATGTGCCCCGCAACCAATTGCTCGCCCTCTCCGAGGATCAACAGGATGAGGGCCAGGTCGATCCTGCGAAGGGAAGTTCCCCACACGGGACAATCGATCTAGTCACGGGAAATCCCACTGTGGAGCAACTGATCCAGATTTTCAACCATCTCCCCGTCGATATCACACTGGTGGATGCCGAAGATAGGGTCGTCTACTTCAATACCCCCGAACATCGCATGTTCCCAAGAACAAAAGCGGTGGTGGGAAGGACAGTACAGAACTGCCATCCTCCCAAAAGTGTCCATATCGTACAGAAGATCGTGGATGCGTTCCGCAAAAAGGAGAAGACTTCGGCCGAGTTCCGCATTACGGTCAAAGGACGCTATGTGAGGATATTCTACCAGGCGATCTATGATGGCGAAGGCAAATATGCGGGAACCTTGGAAGTTTCCCAAGACATCACCGACATCAAGGACATGGAAGGGGAGGTGAGGCTGCTCGATTGGGATACTCCCTAGTCGGTTTGCTCGGGTAATTTTTCCCTTTCGGTTTTTTTCTTCGGCAATAAATGGTCGATCTCCTCCAAAAAGGTTTCCTTGAACGATTTTCTGCTCATCTTGAAGAATATGTCCACTGTTTTCTTGAGGTTCGCCCTCGATTCCCTGCCCATGTGGGTATATGCCTTGAGAATCGAGTAGGCGGCCTGGAGCTTGTCCTTGTTGAGATCCTCGAGGGTGTAGGCACCGGTCGCTTCCAGAAGTTCACAGAACGCCTTCACAAAATGTTCCTTCTCCTCCCTGGATACTTCCGACAACCACGATCGCACCGCTTGTTTGATCGCCAACACTCCTTTCGCCAAGCCCTCCTCATAGACGAAATGGGAACCTTCCACTTGCCACGAGAATGGATCGTGTTGCAGGATGCTGATCTGGGTGCTCGCCACCGCCTTGTGGTCCCCACCATGTTCAAGCAGGATACCGACAATGGAAGATTTGGGGATGAAAGTATGGATTTTTTCCACCATCTTCACATATCCGTCGCTTTCGATGAACTGTGGTTGGAAGCCGGGTCCATCATGGTTGAATATTGAGAGGATGCGCTTTTGATGTGCCACGGAACTTTTCACCGCGGAGTAAACGGCGAGATTGCCGCCCTTGGAATGTCCTCCCAGATGGAAGGACCCTTCCATCTCCCCCATGACCTTGTCCACATACTTCGCAGCAAGTTGTTGTGCGGGAATCTCGTCCATGAAGCTCATCCGCAGATCTTCCTTCCATCCCACCAGATGGGTATCCGTACCGCGGAAGGCGATGAAATGCCGTGTCTTTCCGAGACTGAAGACCATGGCGGCAAATTGCGTCGCCACGTCGGTATCGAGTGTGTTGACAAACCGTCCCAACCTCACATTGGCGAACCGTCTACTTTTTCCCGCACGCTCTAGCAAGGTGGGGATCTCAGCAAAGAATCCCAATGATTCATCGACATGCTTTCCCCCCTTTGTTACCGATTCATAAGAAACAGAGGCCTCTTTCAGGGGAATCCAATCATGTTCGTCAGAATTGGAGAACATTCCATCATAGTTGCCGTAGGCAAGTATGGAGAAGAGCAGGCTGTCGATTTCATTCAATGGGCACTTCGAGAAAGTGATATCGCCACGCCATGCGAGATACTCGTACAAACCGGCCATCCCAGGTTCTCCTTGCAACAAGTATAGAATTTATTGATTCATTTGAGAAGCGGTGATAGACTCTTGCGGGTATGGGTGCAACGTATAAAAAGAGGATTTCACCGAGCCAATACCTCATCTATGGCTTTCTCGTCATTATCTCGACAGGATCGCTCCTACTGTTCCTACCCATTTCCCAGAGGGAAGGCATCTCGTTGCACTATGTCGATGCACTGTTCACCGCGGTGAGTGCGGTCTGCGTCACAGGGTTGGTGACCGTGGATGTGGCGGCGACGTTTACCTTGTTTGGACGAACGGTCATCGCCATCCTCATCCTCCTCGGAGGCATGGGGTTCGCCTCGGTGATCATGTCCATTGTACTGTTCCTGGGATGGGATGTGGGGATCTCGCAGAGGAACATGCTCAGCGAGGCCTACAATCTCGGTACACTCAGAGGAACACTGGTGGTGGTGAAGACGGTGGTGTTCGCCTCATTTCTGTTCCAAATCGTCGGCACTGTCGTTGGGTATACTGTATTCCGCGAGGTATACAGTCCATTGGACGCACTCGGACACAGTCTGTTCCACTCGATCTCGGCCTTCAACAACGCCGGTTTCGATCTTATGGGCAACTTTACCAGTCTGACGGATTATCGTCACAACGTGACGATCAATGTGTTGACGATGTTCCTCATCGTAACCGGAGGGTTGGGATTTTTTGTCCTCAGCGATATCTTTCGCAAGCGGTGGCACTTTAGAAAATTCGCCATGCATACCAAAATAGTACTATCCACCACACTCTTGCTCATCGTGTTCGGAACTGTGTTGGTGTTCTTTGCCGAAGGTGTAGATTTCCTTTCGGCGCTGTTTCAGAGCGTGACCGCCAGAACCGCTGGGTTCAATACTCTCGATACCGGAGCCCTCTCTTCATTCTCCCTCTTCTTCATCATGGTGTTGATGTTCATCGGGGCTTCTCCAGGATCCACTGGAGGGGGAGTCAAGACCACGACCCTTTTCGCGATTTGGCTGAGTCTGAAGAGTTTGATGTTCGGACAGCAACCGGCGGCTTTCCGACGAAGGATTCCCGACGACAACTTGCTGAAAGCCTTTCAGGTGCTCCTGTTGGCACTGTTGACCGTTACGGTCGGAATATTGGGCCTTGAATTTTTCGAGAAGGAACGCTTCGAATTCATCGGCATCGCATTCGAAGTGGTTTCGGCCTTCGCAACCGTTGGGCTTTCCACCGGTATCACCACCCAAATCGGATGGGAATCGAAGATCATACTGATGCTGATGATGTTCATTGGAAGACTCGGACCGATCACCGTAGCAACGAGCCTGAGAAGGAAAGAGACCCGCCTCAAACATGTCGAGGAACGGATCTTCATTGGATAATGGAGGGAGTATGAAACACTCAGGGCATGATATCGATTCATTTGGAATCATCGGGTTGGGAAAATTCGGGACCGCGCTCGCTATACAGCTTGTGCAGGCGGGGAAGGATGTGGTGGTCCTGGAGAAGGATGAATCGAAGCTCGATTCGGTGAAAAGCATGATCGAACATGTGTATCCGGTTGATCAGATCACAGAAGATATCCTCATCGATTCGGGGATCTCCCATTGCGGGACCGTGATCGTATGCATCGGAGATATCGAGAGCAATATACTTGTCACGTTGAACCTATTGGAATTGGGAATTCCCCGCGTCATATCCAAGGCAAGCAGTGACGACCATGGGCGGGTACTGAAGAAAATCGGAGCGGAAGTGGTATTCCCCGAAACGGAAATGGGAGTGAGACTCGCCAAATCATTGGTATCGCTGCGAACCTTGGAATTCTTGGAACTCGATGACGATATTTCCATTTCTGAAATCAGGTTGTCGCAACATTTCCATGAAAAGACCATTGAGCAGGTGAACATCCGCAAGCGTTTCAAACTCAATATCATTGCCATCACACATGACGACAAGACTGAAGTCGACATCACTCCCAACACAATCCTCTACCAAGATGACGAAATAGTGGTGGTGGGCAGGAATGAAGACTTGCACAAATTCCAAGAGTACAACTCACGACCCTGATCACAGCATTGAATCAAGGTAAGAGCAATAGTACTACGATCAATATGGAAACCGTGCTCAACTAGGTCCCCGGCAAAAAGTATTCGACGAATGATGTGTCCTCCAATACATCATATCTTGCAATTGACTTTGCTATAAGTACCAAAGCGATCGCGGCATACTGTCCAATACCCGGAAGATTGGCTGTAGTCTGTTGTTTCTGAAGTCCTTCTCCCATAAAAGCATTCATGATACGTACTTGGGATTCCAATCTTGATGTTTGCCGTCGGTTCCAAGGTCTTCAATTGTGTGATCATTTCCCTAGCGATATGGTATGCAGGTCCATCCATACCGAAAGGAGACCCATTCTTGATCTTGGTATGCATTCTAACGATTTTGATTCCGAACCGCAGTTGCATTGGGAACAGTTGCCTTTCAAGATGATCGATGA
>CAYZJV010000064.1:0-16755 GCA_964478945.1 uncultured Spirochaetaceae bacterium
TGGTATTGGAAGTAGGGCTTCTCGGGAGCAAGCTTTTCCAGCTACTTTTCGTAGTCGTCATCATCGTTGATGAAGACACTTGCGGTGATGTTCATCGCGTTCACTAAGGAAAACTAGTTATGCTGCATTTTTTATCATGGAAGGAAGTCTATATTTTGATCTTATACACAACATCTCTTTTCGAATGGCGAGTAGCAAAATAACCAACTCAGTGTCGTATAACCGAGAGATGATTCTGTAGTTGCCGATCCTGTACCTCCAGTAGCCCGATAGGTTCTCAGTCAAAGGTTTGCCAAGAGCACGAGGATTATCGCACCCCCCGAGTTTCTTGAGGTATTTCAGGATTCTAATCTTCACAGAATTATCCAAAGCAGAGAGTTCTTTTTTTTGCTTGGGATTCAAATTTTATCTGCCAGCCCATTTGCCTCAATGACCTCATCAAGTGTATGCGTCTTGCTGCGTCCGGCTCTGAGATCTTCTTCGCGTTTCTGGGCCAAGTATACCAATTCCAAGTCACTTACCTTTTCCAGGAGGGCTTCCTGAATGTAGTAGGTTTTCGTTCTTCCGGTTTGTTTCGCCAAATTATCAAGACGATCTACCAATTCTTTCGGTAATCGCACGGAAATGGATTTACTCATATCATATCCTCCTGCAGTTAGTGTACTACATGTATTACGTGTAGTACAAGTATGATTTAGGAACATCGCAAGAGATAGGATTCGTTATTCTCCGATGATTTTAATCAGCACCCGTTTATCCCGCTTGCCGTCGAACTCGAAGTAGAAGATCTGTTCCCAGGTGCCAAAGTCCAAGTCTCCATCAGTGATGGCGACTACTGTTTCACGACCCATGATGGTTCGTTTCAGGTGGGCATCGGCATTATCCTCGAAGCCATTGTGTTGGTATTGGGAGTAGGGCTTCTCGGGAGCAAGCTTTTCCAGCCACTTTTCGTAGTCGTTGTGTAAACCATGTTCATCATCGTTGATGAAGACACTTGCGGTGATGTTCATCGCATTGACCAGCACCAATCCTTCGCGAATACCGCTGTCGGTTATGGCTTTCCTGACTTCCCCCGTGATATTCACCAAGCCCCGGCGTGAATTCAGGTGGAAATGCAATTCCTTGCGATATGATTTCATCTGTGCTCCTCCTTCCTTCCAATGCTATCATGAACAGATGCAGATGTGCAAAGGTCAGGCACTTGCACGATCGGAGGTCAATCGTTTCACCAGAAACACAAGCAGTGAAGATGCGAAGAGCATGCTGCTGCTGGCCAGAAGTGCGAATCCCAAGGAAGAACCCACCGCGACTACAGTGACCAACCAAGGGAATATCATGCGTCCCACAGTGCCTCCGAAGATATAGGAAAGCGATATGAAGGCCGTATTCTTCGGATACCAGGTGGACGTCACCACAATATAGAGGGGGATGGTGGCACCTGCGAAAAATCCACAGAGCATCACCAGGATCAATACTCCCACGATATTTCCCACCAATGTCGCTCCGGCCAACGATGCCGCTGAAAGGAACATGCCGATGATGGACAGTGTGAAGGGGTTGTGCCCCTTCTGTAGCATGGGTCCGATGATGAGGCGCGAAATCGCGGTTCCCACCCAGAAGACAGTAAGCGATGTGGCGGTGATGGTAGCCGGTTGGCCGAGTTCCGTTTCCACATACACGGGAATCCATGCGGCACATACCACCTGGCTTCCCATGTAGAGCATGATCACCACGGTATAAAGAATGAACGCCTTGTCCTTCACGATCGGCATCACGGGATCGGCTTGCACCTGATCCCTGTTGCTCGTTTGACCTGCTTGGACGGTTCTCCGTTTGCGGTCAATCAATCCGGCTGAAAGCACAAGGGCAAGTACGATTCCCACCGATCCATATGCCCAAGGCCATGAAGGTCCCTTGAAAGGGAGGATCAAGTAGCCGGTGGCGATCGCTCCAGCGCTGTAGCAGAAATGGAGAAGAGGTACATACAGGGAACGTTTTTCGTAATAATCCCCGGCCAACGAGGCATTGGAACCACTGTCGATAAGGAAGGAGCCGAATCCCAACACAAGATACCCTGCGAAGAGCATGAAGCTTCCATTGGTGATTGCGATGGCGATCAGTGCGATCATCAACACGATGTAGCCTATCTTGGCGACCGTACTTTGTCTGATCTTCTTCATGAGGAACAGTGAGGTGGCCATGGAGAGAAGTGCACCGATTTGTTGGAAACTCACCAAGCTACCCGATTGGGAAAGGGAGAGACCGGTGGAGGACATGATGTTTGTCGCCAAAGGTCCGAGCAGGTTGTAGGCGACGGCAAAGAAGAAAAACCCTGTAAAGAGAATGGCAGGATGCATGACTGACTTTTCCTTTGGGCTGATGGATAACGTTACTTTACCATGTAATGCGATAGGTGGCAATCGTATCGATTTCAACATTGTACATGATCATGTAATACAGTAAAATGAATGCAATGAAACGATTGCTCTTGAACATCATGAGACGTTTCTTGGTGATTGTACCATTCGTGGTGCTGTTTCTCATCATGTACGGACAGCTCATCGCGTTGGAGGAATCGAACGCCAGGGAAAAGATCGTCTCGGAACATACCGGTCATCTTCGCCTCATGGACTATATGATCGAGAACGCCTTCGACGAGTACTACACCACATTGCACCTCATACGAAACTCGGATGAATTGGTGACTTATCTAGCCGATCCGAACGAACAGACGAGAGAAGAGGTGAAGAAATTCTTCGAGAGGATGGCATTCAACCGATCCTATATCAAGGGACTGGTGTTCGGATCCCCCACCGATGGACCCGATATCGCATTGGAGGCCTTCACCAAGCCCCATCGGATATATGATCAGCAGGTACCGTATGAAGAGTTCTGGAATACGATGGTGAACGATCTGGATGCGGTTCCGGACACGGGACTCTACTTCTCTTCGATCACCATGTTTTCGAAAGATGGAGGATCCATGACCGCCGATCCGGTGATCCTCACCGGAATTCCCGTTTCCAGCAACGGGTACCGTACCGGTGTGATCGGCATGATGGTGGACGGGAACCACATCCTATCGATGATTGGCCAATTCTTCGCCGACCATCCCGGAGAAATCTCGTTCTTCTTGATGGATGGTCTTGGCAGAGAGATTTTTAGCAGTCTTCCCGAGTCAGGGTCCCCCTTTGATGGTGGGATGATCTCCCGAATCTATCCTGAGATTGTGGAACGTTCAAGTACGGAGGAATCCGGGAGTTTCGAGGTCGATGGCACCCATCTGTATTATCAGGTCTTCGATCCATACCATGAACAGAGTTCATATTATTCCTCTTTCGATCATTTCTTGATGGGAGTCGTCTCATTCACCGATGAGGATGTGGTGGCTCTCGAACACTCCTTCATCTTGCGGAACAAGGAACTCCGTTGGATCCTGGCTGTCGTGTTGTTCATCCTGGGGGGTATCATCAATGTGCTCACCTATTTCAGGAGAAACGATCGTGAATTGCTGGCTGTCAGCAATCTTGTTTCCGAACAGTCCCATGATGGGGTGGTGATTTCCGATTCCTTGCTCCATGTGACCTACTGCAACAAAACCTTCGAGATGATGACCGATATGTCCAACAAGGAAATCAAGACGGGATCCCATGGGGTATATGATCTGGAAGGACAAGTATTCAATGCCGACAGGGTGATGAGTGAAACCAGTGATGGGATGTCCCCGGTCGAATCTTGGAAAGGATTCGTGTGGCTGAGGGGCAAACACCATATTGCCTTGACCTATCTCATGATCAGCAGGATCGCCAAGACCCAAGGACACATAGTGAATCATGTGGGTTTGTATTCCTATCCAAGAAATCTTTCGAAGGAGTCCTTCGGCAAATTGTTTGCATCCGACGGAACAGTACACACGGAGATGGACCGGTATCCCACCACTCTTCTTGAGGAACGTCACGCTAATGGACGGCCATTTTCTCTTGTATATCTGAAATTGGTGGACATGGACGTCGTTGAAGCCCAGTATACCCTGGAAGAACATTACCAATTCGGAAAACAGGTAAGGGCAAGGATAGGTACACTCCTCTCCGGCGGGGAACTGTTGCTCCAATATTCCCCTGATACTTACCTCATGGTGATGGAAGGCGATCAAGATTCGCTTTCCCGAAGATTGGAGATTGCTGCAACACTGTTTGCCAAACCATTGGGAATGAAGGGCAAGCAGGGAAAGATCCGTATCAGAGGCGGGGTCTCGACATCCAGTGAGGAATGTGCCGATGTAACACTCATGCTCAGGCAAGCAAGGATGTCGCTGGCCGCACAGGACCATTTCGGACAGGATGGACTACTCTCCTACAACGAATCGGTGGACGAACAGTTGAGTCGCCATCATCAGATATTACAGGCCATTCCCCATGCAATCGAACAAGAAGAGCTACGAATCTTCTACCAACCGGTCATCGAGGTGAAAACCGGCAAGATTCGAGGAGCAGAGGCCTTGTTGCGATGGAAGCATCCCCAATTGGGGCAGCTGTCGCCGGCTGAATTCATTCCCATCATTGAACAAAATCATCTTGAGCGGACACTGGGAATATATGTAACCGAACATGTCGCCCGATTCCTGAATGGGTTGGGAGATCTGGTGGACAACGACTTCTCCATCTCCATGAACCTCTGCCCGAGTGAATTGCAAGACAGCGATCTGGTCGGACAAGTGGTGAGGACCTTGGCCAAATATTCGATACCACACTCCCGGTTGGTCATTGAATTGACTGAAAGAACCCTGTTGACCGATTTGAATGCCGCCAACAAGGTCCTCAGACGTCTTGGCGATGAACAGATACAAGTTGCAATCGATGACTTCGGTACCGGCTTCTCCTCATTGAGTTATCTGCACCAGCTTGATGTCGATGTGCTGAAGATCGATCGTTCCTTTATCAAGAACTATCCTGAGACGGACGAAGGGGTGATCCTCAAAGCAATGGTCGGAATGGCCAAGGAACTTGAGATGCTTGTGTTCGTGGAAGGTATCGAAACATCGGAGCAGTTGGAATTCATACATTCCCTGGGAGTCGATGCGTATCAAGGATTCCTGTTCTCACCTGCCGTGGATCCGGAGAGTTTCAGGCGGATGCTGCAGCAATAACAGTTCTTTTCAACATTATTCAATAATAAGTCAAAAATAATGTCAAAATAAATGTAAGCAAACCTTACTCTGCATGTTATACATGATATAGGCATGTAGTATGCCAATATTTTCATGGAGGGTAAGTATGAAGAAGACATTGGCAAGTATTCTCTTTTCAGTCGTCCTGCTGGTATTCATGGGATGTCCTGAAGGATTGGATGGACTTTTAGGTGATGGTGATACAGTTGAGGTGGTTTCCAATCCACTCAATCTTCTGCAATTCGATTCATCCTACAATGATTCCGGTACACGGGCTGAAGCGGATATGTTTTTTCCCTCTGTGGATGAGTTCGGTGCGACCCGGTTCATACTCTATTCATCGGCGACCAAGGATGGTACTTACAGTGAGTTCGAGAGTTCAGGAGAACGGGTGGATACCGATCCTGCAACGTCGGATAGTGGTCCGACCGTTGGGTTCGGCATTGCTGTGCCCTCTGGAGGGGCGTGGTTCAAGCTGTTGATTGAGGGTGGAGATTTCGATGGGCAATTCTCCAATAGGGTATTTGCCCCCTACTGTACTGGGGCAGCTTACTGTGAAGGATGGGGATTGGATGAAAGTATGGCCAATACGGGGACCATGGCTCCGAATGCAGGTTATGGATTGGTGGCTTCCTTCACCATCAAGGATACTGAAGGAGATATTCTTGAAGATGTGCTCGACTACCAATGGTATCGAGTCGATCCCAACAACTGGGAGGATGAGGAAGCCATCGATGGTGCGACATCCTTGGAGTACATCACAACGGACGATGATATCGGTCATCAACTATTGATACGCGCCACAGGCAAGGATGGCTTCGCCGGAGGCCTGGTGCAAGTCTACTCCTCGGGAGGAGTGGTGAAATAGCACAGTGTTCCATATCAAGCCGGATGTAGACCCAGCGGGTCCACATCCGGCGAAATTTTCCCTACTCCATAGAAAATCAATACACCCAAGAAGCTCCCATCATGACCGCAAGGGAAGAGTCTGGGGATGTCCATGAAAATGTGTCGTTCGATTCTCCCGCTTGTGCAGTGACGTATCCGTTCAGTGTGAAGCCTTGCATCACATTCCAAGCTGTTCCGAGCATGATCATGGCACTTGCATCGATTGGGGAAATGATGGATCTGAAGCTGAAGTTCCAAGTATCATCGGGTGCATAGGTTACCTCGGGATAAAGCAGGAGACCATAGGAAGGGTTTGTGACCGCTTGCCAATCACCGAAGGGTCGGACCAATGCCTCCAGCCGTAGGGAAAGCATACCTTGCCATCCTACTGTCACCATATGGAACAAGCCTCCACTGAGAATCCATGAATCCTTGAGTTCGTCCTCGATCTCTGTGGTGGGGTAGGCGATATTCACGTGTGATGCCAGATACCAATCGGGACCGAAATTACCCTGGAGCGCCACATATGGTGAGACTACCTTTCCCGTATCATCATCCCTATAGGCTCCTCCCGTCTCCATCTTCATCGAACCCATGGTGGTGTAGTACCGGGCACCAAGTTCGGTATCCTTCCAGTCGTAGGGAGTTGAAGCAGGAGGGATCACCACCGCTTCGATGAATGAAAAGGCTCCCAAGGGTATGGTCACCGATGTGAGCCATTTGGTCGAAGTGCGCAATTCGGCATCGGTAAGGATTACATCGGTGTCGGAACTGCCGAAGAGCAGATCGGCGGCATTGAACAACATGCCGTCTCCCCATCCCACACGGGTTTTTCCTCCTGTCAATCTGAACTGGGGAAAACGTACCCGCAGGTAGGCCCGGTCCATCGTCACCATGGTGGTCAAAGTACCGGAGAAATCGATTTCCCTCAGCGAGAGTGCAAGATCACCCCGCACATTGCCAGTATCGGAACTCTTGAAAGAGACCGAAGCCTGGGAGCCCATCAGATAACCAGTCGATACCTCCGAACCATCGTCCACCACATTCACCAGGTGATGGAGATTCAGATCCACCACGGTATCGACGGCGGCAAAAGGATTTGCCGTGCCGAAAAGAATGAACAGTGAACCCAGTATGACCATCAGACGCTTGTTCATGGACCAACCCCTCACCATGTAAGATTCTGCAAAGTAAAGATCGCGGGATCGAGATCCACATCGATCTCGAGCAGATCCATGCTCATCTCAGTCGTTGAATCCCTCTTCATCTTGTCCTCTATCGTTGAGACCTTGGGAAGCGTCCTTCCATCGATCTCCATCGTCTCCATTACCTGCATCTCCTTGAGTAGACGACCCGACTTGGTTGAGAACTGTCCCTTCCATACCATGAAGGTTTGTGTGTCCACCCAGAGTTTTTGCACAGGGTAGGCCACGGTCCTTGTTTTTGCCGTCAACTCGAGCACATGGCAAACCCGCCCCTTGATCGTTTCCTCGCCGAGCAACTTGACCGTGTAGTCATCGAGGGTATCCTTTTCTCCAGTCATATCCTCATAGGAGATGTCGCTTCCCAACATGGACTGTCTAAGCGCAGCTCCCTGCAGCCTGATCAATTCCTCTGCATCGGGGTAGAACAGATAGAGTTCTCCTGAGGTCCTCAAGATCTTCTGTCCCCGCTCGGCCACACTGGTGAATTCGATAAGTGAATCATAGGCACCGCGCGACCATGCCCTGAAGGTACTGATCTTTTCTCCGAAACGGTCGGTGGTCACGATCCTCCCCTCCGAATAGGAGGTGTCGAAGGTCTCGACGGCATCCATGTTCCTCACCACCTCTTCGGCACTTATCGCGGCCAATGTCATCATGGTTAGCAGCATGCACGTGATGGTCGCTGCGATTCTCATCCACTTGTTTTTATTCCTATACATAACGTAGTGCCTCCACTGGTTCAATTTTCGATGCCCTGCGCGACGGGATCATCGTCGTCGCCGCCGATACGACCACCGAATAGATATAGACTATGATGGTTGTCCAGATGTTGAATTTGGGATACAGGATGCTGGATATCTCCATATCGATACCGCTGAGGGCATCGGTGAAATTCACTCCCACTTTCCCCAGATAGAGCGTGATGGCGGTTCCCATGAGTACACCGACGGCCGCTCCGAGCGCACTGATGAAACCTCCCTCGAGGAAAAACAACATGGTGAGCTCCTTCCCATGCATTCCCAATGCACTGAGGGTACCAATTTCCCGCATCCTCTCGTAAATCACCATCATCGTCGTGTTGATGATGACGGTACTTCCGAGTATGAGGAAGAATATTCCTATGATGTAATAGATGAACTGGGCAATCTCGATGAAGCCGTACATCATGCTGATGTCGTTGTAGGCCTTCACTTCTAGTGGATTCCCCGTGGCGGTTTCAAGTCTTTCCTTGATCAATGCAGCCGATTCACGTTCATCGTCATCCACGGTGACCAAGACTTCCTGCACCTCGTTGTCCATTCGTAGGAAATATTGTACCCGGTCCAACGGCGCCCAGAAGAATTGGGCATTCAATGCCGCCACTGGGAAGGCCGCTATTCCTACGATTTCCAATGTGATTGCATTGTTGCCTCTCGCTGCAGTGGTGCTGATGATGGTCACCTTGTCACCGAGGGAGACCTTCAGATCACGGGCAAGAACCGCTCCAATGAGCATTTCGTTCGCTCCTTTCGCGGGAATTCGTCCCTCCTTGAGGATCGCATCGAGATCCTGGTATTCCGCCTCACGAGCGAAATCGGCTCCGATTCCCACCGCAGGATGATTGCCTCCGTTGATATAGAAGGCGGATCCGAAAGTGATGCGGGGAACATATCCCGTCACCTCGGGAATATCCTGCAATGTGTTGTCGATGGTTTCCCAATCCACAGTAAGGTGGATCGGGTTGTATCGCTCATACTGCTCGTATTTTTCATTTCTGATACGAACCTCGCCGGTGTAGTAGGTGGTCAGGTTGTGGGCCATGTCGTCCCTCATGCCCTGCACCAAGGCGAATAGGAACACGATGCTCATAGAAGCGACCGCGATCGCGACTCCCGACAGTATCGATCTCCGTTTGTTGCGGGTGATGTTGCGCAACGCCACATGTACCAATTTCATTGTCATCGGTCAGCTCCTTTACTGGTGTCTCAGACATGATGGAATATCCATCTTCAATGCACGACGGGTGGGTATGTAGGCCACCAACATCGAGAGGAAAGTGCCGAAGAAAAACGCGGTTACCAAGGTGGATGGACTCCACGCTCCCCTCATGATGCTTTGGATCCTATACCCCATGTCCATATCCCTCATGAGGAAACCCAGATCGACGCCGACATTCACCATGTAAAAATTGATCGCTACACCCAATGCGACACCTACGATGGAACCTATGAGGCCTATTCCTGCCGCCTCCACCATGAATGCGAGTTGGATGCTGCGATCCTTCATTCCCAACGCCCTCATCATTCCCAGTTCCCTGATCCTCTCGTATATGGCCATCAACATGGTATTGGAGATGCCCACCGCTGCGATAATGAAAACGAGAAAGAGGATCATGCCGGTACCGCCCCGTTTCGCCTCGGCCAATGCGACATAGTCCTGTGCCAATTCGTCCCATGTTGCCACATGGAGTGATCTTCCCCGTTCCTCGAGCAAGTTTTTAATCTGTTCAACCTCGGTTGCGATATCGCTGTCTTCGGGAAGGGCGATATTGATCTCGGTGGCATTTCCCTCCATCGCAAGGTACTCGTCGACCGTATCGATGGGAACCATTAAAAGTGTTCTGTTCACATTCGGATTCGGGCAATTGACGATTCCCACGATCTCCATATCCATCGCCTCGTAGAAGCCTCCGTTGCCCCGGGTCACCAATGTGACCCAATAACCGACTTCGGCACCTATGTCCTCGGCGAACCAGGATCCCATCACCATCTGGTTGGTGCCCGGTTCGGGGAATGTTCCCTCGACGAGGGTTTCCTTGAAGCGGAAGACAGTATTGTCGAGTTCGGGATCGATTGCGGTCACTTGGACAGGCATATTGCCGTCTTCGCCGAAATCGTCGCTATAGAGGATCATATCGGCTGAAAAGTTGATCCTGGGAGCTGCGGTGATTCCTTCTTTGTCCAGCATGTCGATGATTGCATACGGATCATCGATCGACATGTCGAGTGGCATCAACAACCTGTCCTCCCAATACTCTTCATGCATGATCCTGGCAGAAGATGTCTCGTACCATCTCAGGTTTCTCATCGATTCCGATTCGACACCTATGAGCACCGAATCGACGATGATGAACATCATCAGTCCGACCGCGATGGCAAAAGCGGTGATCAGCGTACGCCGCTTGTATCTGGTCAGATTCTTAAAAGCCAAGGTGATGATGAATTTCATCGTTACCTCCTCTGGTCATCGATGACTTGCCCATCGTGGAGGGAGACCAGTCTCCTTGCGTAATCCATGACCATCGAATCGTGGGTCGAGAAGATGAATGTGGTGTGGTATTTTTCGTTCATGCTCTGCATCAACTTGAGAATTTCCTCACCCGTCTTGGAATCGAGATTGGCTGTCGGTTCATCGGCAAGGACTATCTTGGGATTCTTCACCAACGCCCGTGCGATTGCAATCCTTTGCTGTTGTCCACCCGAAAGCCTGTCCGGACGCCTATGTTCCATTCCCTGGAGTCCCACTTCCTTGAGGATTCCCATCGTACGTTCCTCTATCTCTTTCTCGGGAACGTTGAGGATCGATAGCACAAACGACACATTCTCATAGGCGGTGAGCACCGGAATGAGGTTGTAGGTTTGGAACACGAATCCAAGATTGTTTCTCCTGAACTCGGTCTTTGCCTTCTTGTCCATCTTGGAAACGGGTGTTTCGTCGATGACGATCTCCCCCCCATCGAGCGCATCTATGCAACCTATCAAGTTGAGAAGGGTGGTCTTTCCGGAACCCGAAGGTCCGGCGATGGAAAGGAATTCACCATCGGTGATCTCCAGCGAGACACCTTTCAATGCCTTGACCACGGTCTCTCCCGCATGATAGTTGCGAACCACATCTTGAATACGGATCATCTGAATCTCCTCCTATTGGTGTCTCAGACATGATGGAATATCTTTGCTCGTGGCCCTCTTGGTGGGAAACCATGCCACCACCACAGAGAGCACCACTCCCGATATGAATGTAATGAGGATTCCCCGCAGATTCCATGCTCCGCGGAAAATACTCTGTATCCTATATGCCAAATCCATCTCGCGCATCAGAAATCCATAGTCGATTCCATGACCCACGAGATAGAAGTTCAAAGCGATTCCCAAGACGGTACCTATGATCGAACCGAGCAAACCAATGCCAGCGGCTTCCAGCAGGAATAGCACATGGATATCTCCATCCTTCATCCCCAGAGCACGCAGCATGCCCAATTCCCGTATCCGCTCGTTGATCACCATGATCATCGTATTGGAAATTCCCACCGCCGCGATGAGGAACACAAGGAACAGCAGCATCATCGACATGTTTTGCTCAGCCTCGATTGCCGCAAGATAGTCGCTCGCCATCTCATCCCACCCCATGATGGTGATGGTTGATTCCCATTCCGACACCAGTGCAGCGATTTTTTCCTTCTCCTCTTCGATATCGGCCAATTCGGGAAGGGCGATATCGATCTCGGTCGCAAGACCTTCCATCGCCAGATAGTCGCGTATCGTATCGATCGGCACCATCAGGAGGGAACGGTTGACGTTGGGATTGGGACAGTTGACGATACCTGTGATTTGCATATCCATTGCCTCGAAGAATCCACCATTGCCCCTGGTCACCAGTGTGACCCAATAGCCCACCTCGGCTCCGATATCTTCTGCCATCCACGAACCCATCACCAATTCATTCGATCCGGGTTCGGCGAATCGTCCCTCGATCAAGGTGTCGGCGAATTTGAACACCCCATTGTCACGAGTCGGATCAACCGCGGTCACCTGCACAGGAAGATTTCCCGCTTCTCCGAAATAGTCTCCATAGAGAATCATTTCGGCCGAGAACATGATACGCTCGGTTGCGCGGTACCCGGCATCCTCAAGCATACCGACCATCGTATCGGGATCTTCGATCGCCACATCGAGCGGCAGTAGCATGCGGTCTTCCCAGTAGTCCCCATGCATGATGCGCACAGAGGATGTTTCGTACCATCTGAGGTTCCTCACCGATTCGCGATCGATTCCCACCAGCAACGAATCCACAATCAAAAACATCATCAAGCCCACTGCAATCACACTACTGGTGATGATCGTCCGTCGCTTGTAACGGGAAAGATTCTTGCATGCGAGTAGGATCAGGAACTTCATCCATCACTCCCTTTCATCCTTCGCAGGTAGGGTTTCAGGTTTCTCCTCCTGAAGTTTCTGCAGTGCCGCACTTCCAAGCACCGTACCAAGATTCATATTATCGAGAATGGACGCTGGCATGAGCATCATGGAATTGTTTCGCCTGATTCCCTCATAGACCATATTCATCGCCCGCAACTGCAAAGCCGTGGGATTGTCGGAATACCTGGTGGCCGCCTCTTCGAACTGTTTGGCGATCTCGACCTCAGCTGCGGCGAGGATGATGCGTGATTGCTTTTCCCTCTGTGCCTGGGCCTGCTTGCTCAACGAATCCTCAAGCTCCTTTGGTATGATGATATCGGTGATCTCGATAGAAAGTATCGTGACTCCCCAGGGATTCGTCTTCGCATCGAGGGCCTGTTGGATCTCCCTTCCCAACTCCTCCCTCTCGGAGAGGAGTGAGGACAATTCATGTTTTCCGATCGCATCACGCAATGCAGTCTGGGCCGAAAGGATCACCGCCTCGATGTAGTTCTCAACCTCGAGAACCGCATGTTTGGCATCCCAGATCATCCAGAATGCAAGTGCATCGACATGCACCGGAACCGTATCGCGGGTAAGGGTCTTTTCGGCACTGAAATCGGTTGCCCTGATTCGCGTGTCGACGAATTCGGCGATCCTATCGATCAAAGGAAACAGGAACAACAACCCCGGACCATGGACACTTTTGAACTTTCCCATCCTCAGTACCACCACCTTGTCCCAATGCAACACCAACTGGACAGATGCCGAAATGAACAGACCGACGGTTCCCACGACACCCAGAGGATACAAGGCATTGCCCAAAAGCCCCATGATCACCAACCAAAGGATGACCACGAGTTGGATCATCGCCGACCACATGGGGACGATCGAAACCATGACCGCTGCGACGAGGATGCCCACCGCCAGTGAGATCACCGGTTCGAAGGGGATGCGGGGAAACATCGCCATCTGTAGCCAGATTCCTCCGGCGATGAATATCGCAAGCAGAAAGAATGAGACGGCCCCATAGGAAAAATCCCGCTTCAACGTGAATTTTTGAAGATTTTTAATCCGTTCGAATTTCTTGGTGAACAAGTTCATCTTGTCTCTCCTTGTGTGAGTGAATCGCTGCCCAAATCCTTGATATGGGTCAGGATCTCATCGAGGGTGAAACCGTAGGAGGCTGCCTTGGTGATGTAGGAACGGGTGATCTCGGTAAGGATCCGTTCCCGCTCTATCGAATCGATACTGATACGCTTGTCGCTGATGAAGGTACCCGAACCCTGCTGGGTCACCACAATATTGCGAATTTCCATCTCATTGTAAGCCCTTGCCACGGTATTGGGATTGATGCTCAAATCGACCGCAAGACTTCTCACAGTGGGAAGTCGTTCCCCTTTGGAAAGTCGCCCATCGGCGATCGCCATCTCAACCTGCAATATGATCTGTTTGTAATAGGGGACACCACTTTTTGGATCGAGGGTAAATGTGAGTGTCTGCGGTTCGGCTTGTTTTGTCATAATATCTATTTCAGCTCGATTGTACTAGTGTATTAGTACAATGTCAATAAAAAAAATTATTATCTCCACACATTCCAACGAAGAACGAAACTATCATCATGGACAAAAGAATTGTCCGGTGAAACTTGACGAGCGGACAATTGTTTATCATAGTACAGTGAACTGGAATTGGAGGAATGAAATGCGACGTATACTGCCCAAGGCATTGTTCATATTGTTGATGATCCCCGCACTCGCCTCATGCATGGGAAGCAGGGGATCCTCTTGGAGTGAGGATGGATTGGATGTAGCCACCGCGATCACCGCCCAGTATAGGAAGATTTCCCCCCAACTGGCGAAAGAGATGATGGACTCCACCGATCCGGTACTGGTGGTTGACGTGAGGACCCCGTCGGAATTCGCCGGAGGCCATATCGAAGGGGCGATCTCGCTTCCGAATGAGACGATCACCACCGCACGGCAACCCGAGGCCTTGCCTGATAAGGACGCTGTGATACTCGTCTACTGCCGAAGCGGCAACCGCAGTGCACAGGCGGCAAGGAAGCTCGTATCATTGGGATATGTGAATGTCTATGATTTTGGAGGCATTCTCGACTGGCCATACGAGATCGTTAGATAATCGACATGGTGATCCTCTCGATAGAGAACCTCTCCAAGACACTCAAGGACGCACCTCTGTTCGAAGGGGTGACCTTCGGTATGGACTCGAGTGAGAGGATAGGATTGGTGGGACCCAACGGATGCGGCAAAAGCACATTCCTGAAGGTACTATCAGGAAGGATACAACCCGATACCGGTACGATCGCCACAGCAAAAGGATTGACTTGCTCCCTATTGGAACAGCAACCGGTGTATGATCCTTACCATACCGTGGAAGATTTCCTCTATGAATCGGATCATCCTAGTTGCGCACTGCTGCGTACCTACCGCGAAATTCTCGTTCAACATCCTGTGGTGGATACCCGGTTGCACCAGGTGATGGAACAGATTGAGCTCGTCCAGGGTTGGGAGATCGAAACCCGTTTCCGCTCATTTCTGAGCGAATTGGATGGACCTGAACTCAACCAAGCTATGGAAACCCTCTCGGGAGGAATGCTGAAAAAGGTGGCGATCGCCCGGGTGTTGGCACCAAAACCCGATCTTCTTCTCCTCGACGAACCGACGAACCATCTCGACATCGCCACCATACGTTGGTTGGAGAAATATCTGATCACAAGTGGAACCCCTGTGATTCTGGTAACCCACGATCGTTACCTGTTGGACCATGTCTGCACCGCCATCATGGAATTCGATCGAGGATTCGTGTACGCCCATCCCGGTTCCTACAGGGAATTCCTGCAACGACGCGCCCAACGCCTTTCCAGCGAACAAGCCGAACAGGAGCGCTTGAAAACCGTTTTGCGAAGGGAATTGGAATGGCTCTCCCGTGGACCGAAAGCCAGGACGGGGAAGGACTCGGGTCGCAAGGCCAGAATCGAAGCAATGCAGGATTCCCTTGCTTCCGACATCCAGGGAATGGCGGAATTCACCTCCCTACATCGTCGAATGGGAAAGAAGATCCTGGAACTGGAGAATGTGGAGAAAAGCTACCGAGGGGAAACTGTCGTACAACCGTTCAGCCACAGCTTTTCCAAAGGAGAAAGGGTGGGACTCGTAGGACCGAACGGATCGGGGAAAACCACCTTGCTGGAGATGATCTACGGTAGGGCGGAGTCCGACGGCGGCATGATCGATGTGGGAGTGAATACCCATTTCGGGTATTACGACCAACTTGATGAACAGATCGACATCTCCAAGACAGTATTGGAACACATCGGGGAACTGGCCGAAGAAGTGAGCATCGCACCTGGGCAAACAGTGGGAGCCTCCCGATTCCTGGAAATGTTCGGGTTTCCCGTCTCTTTCCATAGGATGCCGATCGAACGCCTGAGCGGAGGCGAGCGGAGGAGGCTTCATCTTATTGGAGTGCTCATGCGATCTCCCAATTTCCTCCTCCTCGATGAACCCACGAACGATCTTGACATCGATACGATCAGGCGTTTGGAGGATTACCTGATGGATTTCGCCGGGTGTGTCCTGGTGGTATCCCACGATCGGGCATTTCTTGATCGCGTCGCACAGACCCTCTTCGTCTTCAATCCCGAAGGAACCATCACCGAGTTTGCAGGCGGCTACACCGATTGGGAGCGGGCCGTTGAACAAAAACCTGAAGAAAAACAGGAGCAGCGTGTTCAGGAAACCCGTACATGGCCGGTAAAGCGGGAAAAAAAGAAGGGTTTGACCTTCAACGAGAAGCGGGAACTTGAACGTTTGCTCGAAACGATCGATGAATTGGAGCGGAAGATCGGTGGACTCGAAGCAAGTTTCACTTCACAGGAAGCCGATCATGCAACGCTTGAGCAGAGAACCAAGCGCTATAACGAGAAGAGGTTGGAGCTGGAACAGGCCATGGAACGATGGGAGTATCTGGCGAGCAAGGACGAACCCTAGCCAAGTCCGATTTCCCGATTGGCATGCCGTATCTGTTGGAAAGAGAAGAACCCCAAGGCACACACCACCGCAAGATAGCCTGCGACTCCCATGGGGGAAAGTCGTTCACCCAACACCACCATTCCCAAGAACGACGCGGTGATCGGTTCCGCCAAACCATAGAGGAAGGCATGGCTCGCTTGTATCGATCGTGCTCCGGTGGTGAACAACCAATAGGGAATCGCACCCGACAACAGCCCCAATGCAATCGAAAGCACAATCACTTTGGAATCGGCAATCCAAGCCAGACCCCCCTGCAGGATGGCAATCGGCAGCATCACCATAGACGA
>CAYZJV010000065.1:0-16299 GCA_964478945.1 uncultured Spirochaetaceae bacterium
AACCTCCGACCCCTTGGTCCCGAACCAAGTGCGCTAGCCCCTGCGCTACTACCCGGATACTCATGGGACTGAACGACCCACAACGGGGGAAACTATATACAATGGGCTGTTTTGTGTCAATGAGCAACATTGACACTACCCTCGCTACATGCTATTTTTCTTGAGATGCCCTTCACAGGAGGGTGCTTCCAAATTGTGCATAAAGAGGTCGTACATGCCTTCAAAGGATTCCCAAACACCGAAAAGTGGCGAAGAGAAAGTCGTCAAGTTCAAAGCTGAGAAAGATGCCCAGTCGAGTGTCGTGAAAAAGAAAGGTGGCGTCACTTTGACGCAAATCGTCACCTATGTCATACTTGGTCTTCTCGCGATCGTATTGATCGTGGGAGTGTTCCCTTCATTCGGAACCGCAGGCGGTCCGACCAGTCTCCGTTTCGGTACCTATGATGGGACACCGATCGAATTTGCCCAAGGCAATTATTTCTACCGGCAGTACCAGACGCAGGCGCAACAGAACAAGGGTTCCGGCGATATGGCGGCGTATCAGATATGGCGGGCCGCTTTCGAAGGTACGGTATTCCATACTGCGATCACGAAGATGGCCGACAGTGTGGGCATTCGTGTGGTTGATGAGACGTTGAACAAGGCGATCATCGCAAGCGGTGCCTACAACAAGGATGGCAAGTTCGATATCGCCACCTATGAGGGGACGAGTGTCGAGCGGAGGAATCAGCTCAAGACACAATATGAGGAGAATCTTTCCGCCCAGATGGTAATGGAGGATGTGGCATCGGTGCTCACTTCCCCAGAGGAAATGCAGTATATCATAGCAATGGGTGACAGCGCGCGTTCCTTCGAATATGTGGTCTTCGATTCCTCCCTCTATCCCGATGATTTGGCGATGCAGTATGCACAGGCGAATCCCGCTACCTTCACCATGATAGATATATCCGTGATCACGGTGGGAGATATGGAGGGGGCCCAAGCGCTCCGTGAAAAGATTGTCTCCGGTGAGATTTCCTTCGAGGATGCGGCCAAGGGGAATTCTCTCGATAGTTTCGCCCAAGAGGGGGGACGTGCCGGAGTATGGTATCTTCATGAGTTGCAGGGCAACTTCACCAACCCGGAAGAGGTGAATGTCTTGTTCTCCACCGGAGAAGGTCAATTGTCCAGCGTGTTCGCCGCTCCGGGAGGGGCTGTGTTGTACAGGGTTGAGAAGAAACCGTTTGTTCCCGATTTCGAGGATCCCGAGGTGCTGTCCGACGTGAAAGCCTATATGGGTTCCAATGAAACCGAACTGATCACCACCTATATTGATCAGCTTGCTGTTGAATTCTCCGGAAAGGTCGCTTCCTCCGAAGATTTCTCCGCGGTTGCTGAAGCGGAAGGTTATGAGGTGGTGACGGTCGAAGCCACACCTGCGAACATCGGAGGTTCAAGTTACTTGACCGGCTTCTCCTATACCGATCCTAAGGGCTACCTGAGCAGGTTGTCCAATGATGTCGATGCGATGGAGAGACTCTATACCACACAAGTCGGTGCGGTAACCGATCCAATTACTTCCAATGGTGTATCCGTGGTTGCCGCGGTCACCGGAGAAGAAGCAATGGATGAACAGATGCGCGAGTATCTGAAACTGGCGTATCCCTACATGAGCCAGAATCAGAGTCAGCAGGATTTGGTGCAATCGATCTTCACTTCCGATAAGCTTGAGGACAATTTCCTCACCGCATTCATGGAACACATCATGGGTGTGCAAGCCGGAAACTGATCGCGAAACATATGTCGATACCGCTCCCGTCGCAACAGTCGATGGGAGTTTTTTTCTACGGTATCGGTTGCCAATACAACGGGCAAAATGTACACTGTCTCCAAGAGGTTTAGCGATGAAGTCACCTAAGGAACTCTCTCTGGAGAAGAAATTGCTCGATGCCGTCGATCCGGCGACACCACCGGGTATCATCGCTTCATTGTTGATCAATGACGAAGAGATCCAGGCGATGCAGGATTATGCCAATACCGTGTCCATCGTGCGTCTGGGATTCAATGATCACGGACCGGTGCATATGCGTCAGGTTGCCAGGAATGCGGTCAAGATGATGCATCTTTTGCAGGAGGCTGGGATTAGGGGAAGTCTTGAACATGACAAGGTGGGTACCTTCGAGGATTCGCTTTCAGCGGTCATTCTCGCAAGCTTCCTTCATGATCTGGGGATGGCGATAGGACGTCATGACCATGAGTTGCTCAGTGTGACGTTATCGTATCCAATCATGATGAGGATTCTCGCTTCAGCCTATCCCGACGATATCAAACGGCAAGTGGTGGTGCGGTCTCTCGCACTGGAAGGCATAGTGGGACACATGGCTTCGAGAAGGATCCACAGTATAGAGGCGGGAGTCATCCTATTGGCCGACGGGTGTGATATGGAGAAGGGTCGCGCCCGTATTCCACTCGCACTCAACACCGATCCCAAGATAGGGGATATCCACAAGTATTCGGCCAACTCGATTGAAAAGGTCACCATCGGCAAGGGTGTGCGGAAACCCATCAAGATCACTGTGGAGATGTCCGCTGAAGTGGGGTTTTTCCAAGTGGAGGAAGTGTTGCTTCCAAAGGTGAATTCAAGTCCAGTGAAGCCATATGTCGAATTGCTCGCATCAGTGGTCGGGCAAGAAAAGAAACAGTATCTGTAGATATAAGGAGATGAGGATGATTGCAATTTTGGGAGAGGCCTTGATTGATTTGATTGGTGGCACCGGAACGGATGGGCAAGCATGTTTCTATCATTACGCGGGTGGTTGTGCGCTGAATGCCGCCACTGCGGCAGCCCGGCTTGATTCCGATGTCTTGTATATCGGCAAGCTCTCTTCCGATATGTTTGGCAAACAGATGCAATCGTATTTCGATTCGAATCGGGTGAAGACGATTCCGGAGTTTCGCGATGTACCGCTCAATTCGATGATCGGTTTCGCGAAAATCGATGAAAGCGGTGCCGCATCGTATGTGTTCTACAGTGAAGGGACGACGGTTACCGGATTGAAGCAACACGAGATTGGAGAAGCCCTCGACACTCATCCCGAGATCACGTATCTCCATGTGGGCTCGGTATCCATCGCATTGGAAGAGTCGGGTAGGTCCATCTTGGGAGCATTGAAGTCCAAGGAAAATCTCCCGTTCATCTTTTTCGATCCCAATGTCCGTCCCACGGTTATCGAAGATTTCGCAAGTTATCGGAAGCGGGTCTTGGAGATCGTGTCGCTTTCCTCGCTGGTGAAGCTTTCCCATGAGGACTTAGAATTGATCTATCCCGATCTTTCCACAGGGGAAGGCATCGAACGGATCCTCACTCTCGGAGCGAAACATGTGATCCTCACCAAGGGCAAGGATGGTCTCCAATGGTGTTCGTCCAACGGTCTGGATGTGGCTGTCCCCGCAGTGGACAACAAGATCGTAGATACCGTTGGAGCAGGGGATACCGTCAGTGGCGCCATACTCACGTATCTTGAGGAACAGGGGATCGGCCGTGATGATGAAGTGACTGTGGCACAAGCCAGGGATGCTTTGGAATTCGCCGCATTGGCAGCAGCGGTCACCACCAGCCGCAAGGGAGCCAATCCACCCTTACGTTCCGAGGTTGGTTCGGTAAGATAGGAACGCATAGCCGTCTTTTCCCCTATGTTTCACACTGTAGAGGGCTTGGTCCGCATTTTGATAAAGCTCGGTGAAAATGTTGCCATCCTGTGGGTATACGGCTATCCCCATACTCACAGGAAGACCGTCTTCATGAAGGTTGTGCATCAATAGACGAAGTTTTTCCTCCAATCTGGAGAGATCGGAAAAATTCACCAGGAACATGGCGAATTCATCACCACCCAGCCTTCCGAGGAGATCGGTGTTTCTGAAAATTTTCCTCAAATGGTTCGACACCATTTTGAGCATTGCATCGCCATGCAAATGTCCATTGGTATCGTTGATCACCTTGAAATCATCGATATCGAGCATGATCAGCACATGGGTATGTGCATTGGGATCCGCAAAGTCGAGTATGCGGTCGACGCTGGCTTCGAATCCTCTTCTGTTCATCAAACCAGTGAGTTGATCGGTCTGAGAAAGACCGATGAGTCGCATCGATTCCATCTTGTCGTCGTGGATGTCCTGGATTCGTCCTGCGATTCTGACCACATTGCCCTCTTCATCGAACATGGAGGTGAGTAGGAATCTGGTCCAGATGTAATGTTCCCCCTTTTCATCGATTTTGGTGAGGCGAACCTCGATCCTTGTACCACGGTTCTTCTCATTCACCAAGGAATGGATGGTGGAAGAGAAGCGTACCTTGTCGTCGGGATGCATATGGTGAAGGTTCGCCGACGTGAGGTCGGCATCCTCTGGGAGCGTGGTTCCGAACATCCGTACCCAGTTGCGTTCCCTGGAATAGAACAGGAACCTCTCTTCTTCGACACTCCAATCGAATACCACTTCATCGGTCTGTTCCAAAAGTATCCTATACCGTTCATCGCTCTCCTTCAGTTGGGTGAAGGCATCATGGATCGCGGTGGCATCCATCACCATGCCGAATAGGATGGGCGGTTCTCCATGGATGTTGAAGGAACAGGATACCCAACGCGTGGTGTGGTTTCCTATCGATCGGTATTCAAAGGAGCCTTTTCCCTCTTCTCCGATCGACATGGTGATAATCCGTTTCACCATTTCACGATCATCTGGATGGATGGTAGTGAGAAACCTGTTCTCCGAAGCCTGCAGCAACGATGGTCTGTCTCCATATCCTGAAAGTGCAACGAAAGGATCGCTGATGAAAAGAAATTCCATCGACCTTTCGACTGAACAGGTGAACAAACCCCCTGGGATGTGTGAGGTGAGTGTCTCCAATTCACGATGGAGGGTGCGTAGTTGCGTGGCTTCACGTGCAACCTGATCGATGAGAAGATTGAAGGAATCGGCGATTTTGGAGAATTCATGATTTCCTTCCAAATCTATCCTCTGATACACATCGTTCCTTCTGATATGTTCCATCCCATCGATCAGCGTTTGGATCGGACCGGTGATTTGGGTCGAGAAATGATGCAGGATGAACAGCAATACCACAAAGAAAAGGAGTGCGAAGAACAGCAGTAGGGGAATGGTTTCCAAGAGTGGGCGATAGACATCCTCATTGGATATCCCGGTGAACACCGTCCAACCAATCTCTGGTATCCGATGGTAGTGGCCAACCATGGCTTTTCCTTTCAAGGAAAAGTCGATCGTACCGGCATATTCTTCCATCTCGTTGTAGTGGGATGAAATGTCGCTGATTCGATCGAAATCCTGGATGGACCAATACTGTCCATCCAGGTTGGTGGCAATGACCGAGCCCTCCCCATCGACCACCAGTCTGAAAGTACTGCGGAACATACCTTCATCCTTTGCGATCTCTCTCAGTTGGGATAGATTGATCACAGTGATCATGGCTCCAAGATATGATTTTTGGTAACTGAACGGTAATCCCATCATCACATACACATCTTGTGAAGTTCTAGCTGGAGAGGTCATCACTTGGGAGACAACCATTCCCTCAACTGGTTTGGCAAGAAGATGGCTCGTTCTTGCAGGGTAAAGCGGATCACTATACACAAGGATATTCCTATCGACATCCTCAATATAGAGGGCTTCGATTTCTGGAGTCATGGCGATATGGTAGGGGATATGTTCCAACAATCTCTCCAGCGAAGGATGCATGTTGCCTTGTTCCAGCGCTTCCAGAACGGTTTGATCACTCATGAATCGGCTCATGTCGACGAACTGTGAAGCGATGTAGGTTTGGATTTTGTTCGCATACAGGTCGGCTTCGTGACCGACGGTCTGTTGTATGAACGGGTCGAATTTGCTGGCGAATGTGAGCACGCTGATCAAAATGATGAGCAACGAGGGGATTAGGGAGAAGCTAAGCATGATGAGTTGCAGTTTGCGTATGAAACGCAATTTCGACCTCCGGATTGACAGGTGGGCAATCTTGCCAATCTTACCATCAGAAGAGCATGCTGTACAGGTAGTGGTCGGAAAAGGCTCCTTTCGCACTACACCACTAGGGCAATGCGTCCCATTGTGCTATAGTGGCGCAGATATGAAAAAAATAGAGACGAACATTAGGAATATTGCGATCATCGCCCATGTGGATCACGGCAAGACCACGCTGGTCGATGGATTGTTCACCCAAAGTGGCTTGTATGCCAACGGGAGGATGGAAGAGAGGATCATGGACTCCGGTGTCCTCGAGAGGGAACGGGGCATCACCATAAGTGCAAAGAATTGCTCGATTGATTGGAAAGGTGTGAGAATCAACATAATCGATACTCCCGGTCACGCCGATTTCGGAGGAGAAGTCGAACGGGGCCTTTCCATGGTGGATGGAGTGGTGCTTTTGGTGGATGCCGCCGAAGGACCGCTTCCTCAAACCCGTTTCGTGCTTGACAAGGCCCTTGGTCTCCATCTCGCGGTGATCATCGTGATCAATAAGGTGGATAGGCAAGACGCAAGACCACAACAAGTACTGGAGGAGGTGTACGACCTTCTGCTCGAACTCCATCCGGATGAAGCCATGCTTGAAGTTCCTGTCCTCTACTGTGTGGGTAGGGAAGGTTCATGCGGGACGGAACCGGATGCACTCGACGGCAATCTCCATGCACTGCTCGATGCCATGGTCGCCCACATCCCCGGACCAGAGTATGATGATTCGCAGCCATTTCAAATGCTGGTGTCTGATTTGGGCTATAGCGACTTCCTAGGGAGATTGGCGATAGGGAAGGTGGTCAATGGAAGTGCCTCCACCAACGATTCGCTCGTCTGTTTGGGAGAGGAGGGGATCATGGTTCCATTGCGGGTCACCAGACTGCAGCGGTACATGGGTCCGGTGTTCGTGGAAACCGAGCGGATTGGTCCCGGCGATATTGTGGTGCTCTCCGGAATCGAAAGGGTATCCATAGGTGATACGATTTGTACCAGGGACAATCCGAAGCCGCTGCCAAGAATCTCTGTCGACGAGCCGACGGTTGCGATGCAATTCGGCAAGAACATCTCTCCCTTGGCAGGAAAGGAGGGATCGTTCGTCCAAGCCACAAAAATACATGAACGGTTGGTCAAGGAAGCCCTCAGGAATGTTTCGATCAGGGTTGAGAAGAATCCTGGAGACGATACGGTGACGGTGAAGGGAAGGGGCGAGTTCCAACTGGCGATCATCATCGAATCGATGAGAAGGGAAGGATTCGAACTCTGTGTTGGACGTCCCACCATCATATTCAAGGAAGACGACAAGGGACGTAAGCTCGAACCCATCGAACTGGTTCGGATAGATTGTCCTGAAACCCATGCGGGAATCGTGATGGAGAAGCTTGCGAAGCGGAAGGGGCTCATGCTCGATATCACCTATGGTACCGATGAACGGGTCACCATGCGGTTCGAGTTGCCCTCGCGAGGTATGATAGGGTACCGTGACGAATTTTTGACCGATACCAAAGGCAATGGCATCATGCATGCGGTGCTCAAGGGATATGAACCATACAGAGGGGACTTTCCCGAACGATTCTCGGGTTCATTGGTCTCCGACAGGTCCGGCAATGCCGTTGCCTACGGGCTGTTCGGTCTGGAACCGAGGGGGAGATTGTTCGTCAAACCAGGTGATGCTGTGTATGAAGGCATGGTGATAGGGGAGCACAACAGGGAGGTGGATCTTGCGGTCAATCCTACACGCACCAAGAAGCTGACTAATCTGAGGGCCTCTGGAAAGGATGATGCGGTCACACTCACCCCCGTGGTGCCGATGAGTCTCGAGCAGGCGATACGATTCATCGCCGACGACGAGATGGTCGAGGTTACTCCCAAATCGATTCGCTTGTGCAAGCGGATTCTCAATGGGCAACAGCGCAAGATATTCGAAAGTCGGGGATACCTTCCTACTATGTAAGTGAATAATTCTCAAGAATCGAGAATTCATCAGGTGTTGGAATGGAGTCCATCGCACCGTTTCTCATCACCGTTACGCTCGAAGCCGCGCTCGCGATGCGAAGCGCTTCGGGCACGGTGGCTCCCTTCGCGATATTCGCGATATAACAACCGATGAAGGTGTCTCCAGCCGCTGTGGTGTCCACCACAGGTACATTCCAAGTTCCGAACCCGTGCCGGATATCCTTGCCCTTGCCATAGCGAACCCCCGCACCTCCAAGGGTGATGATTATTTCGGATTCCGGGAATTTTTCAGTGAGAATATCCATCGATGCTTCAGGGTCGGAGACTCCCGATAGTCCTTCCGCTTCAACTTCGTTGAGAACAAACAAAGCGATATGCTCCAAAGGAAGATCATTCACGCTATTGTCGAAGGGAGCGGGATTGAAACAGATTGAGAGCCCCCTCGAATGGGCACTTTCGATGATGTGCGCGAGATTGTTGATCTCGTTTTGCAGCATCACCCAATCCCCCTTTGAGAAATTGGCAAGGATTTCATCGATTCCCATATCGGTAAATTCCTTATTTGCTCCGGCAAAGAGTACGATGGAATTTTGCCCATCGGATGCTACTTGAATGAGCGCTTGCCCAGTGGGGGTTTCCCCGTCGAACACGAAATCGGTACGTACTCCCATCTGTTGCAGTTTGTCCTTGATCCACAATCCATCGGGGCCGATTCTGCCCGCATGGAAAATCTCATGCTGGCCCGCTTTCGCCACCGCAACCGACTGGTTGGCACCCTTGCCACCAGTGGAACGGGTCAATGAAGCACTTCCAAGCGTTTCTCCAGGCTTCACGATATGGTCCACGGAGAATACTATGTCGATGTTGGTGGATCCAAAATTCAAGATACGCATTCCAGCCTCCTCACCAATAGATCATGGTGATTGTAGAAGCTGGAATGACAAAGGTCAACAACAATGGGCTACAAAAGATGGATTTGATGGGAGAGGGCCTCCTCATGCACATGGGTGGGCCATACCGAGGCCTGCACCTCTCCAATATGGGCTTTCTTCAACAAAACCATACATATGCGCGATTGCCCGATGCCACCACCCACCGTCTGGGGGAATTCATCGTTGAGAAGACGTGTGTGCCAATAGAGGTTCTTCCTTTCATTGGCATTCCTCATTTCAAGTTGCCGAAGAAGAGTCTCCTTGTCGACACGTATTCCCATGGACGACAATTCAAGGGAATCGTTCCTTACCGAATCCCACACGATGATATCGCCATTGAGTCCACGGTGGACTTGATCGGTGGGTGTGGACCAATCGTCATAGTCGGGAGCCCTGCCACCATGCAGCTCACCATCGGGGAGGGGATGACCGATTCCTATGAGGAATATCGCACCGAATTCCCTGGCCAATTCCTTCTCCCTTTCAGGAGGAGTAAGGTCGGGATAGCGTTCATAGGCTTCTTCGGAATGGATGAAGGTGATTTCTTCCGGTAGGGTGGGCACACATGCCGGAAACATCTCCCCTACAAGAAATTCGGTCCTCTTCAATGCCCCATATATCTTGCGGACCACATTCTTGAGGTATTCGAGATTCCTGCTCTTGTCGGGCATCACCAATTCCCAATCCCATTGGTCCACGTAGATCGAGTGGATGGCATCGATATCATCATCCGGTCGTATCGCGTTCATATCGGTGTAGAGTCCGGTATTGGGAACAAACCCATAGTCGGCGAGCGCCATTCGTTTCCATTTTGCCAAGGAGTGTACGATTTCCATGGGAAGGTTGTCCAAATTCTTCACAGGAAAGGATACCGGGCGTTCTATTCCATTCAGATCATCGTTGATACCCGATCCCTTGGGTACGAACAGTGGACTGGTGACCCTGGAGAGGTACAATTCTCCTGACAACTCCCGTTCGAACGTATCCTTGACGAACTTGATCGCCTTTTCGGTATGTTTCTGATCCAACAAGGTGGTGTAGTTTGATGGAAATTGTGGTGTATGCATCGTATTCCTCCTATGAATATGCTTGGTCGTGGACACCGGAGACGGCTCGTCCCGAAGGTTCGTTCATTTCCCGGAAGGCCTTGTCCCATTCCAAAGCGGTTTGTGTGGAACATGCGACCGAAGCCTCATGTGGCACACATCTTGCGGCCGATTCGGATGGAAAGCACTGTTCGAACAGGGAGCGGTAATAATACTCCTCCTTGTTCATCGGGGTATTGATGGGAAAGCGGTGTTTCGCTGTTGCAAACTGTTGGTCCGATACCTTCTCTCCGGTCAGTTTCCGCAGCGTATCGATCCAATTGTAGCCAACTCCGTCAGAAAACTGTTCCTTCTGCCTCCATGCGATCTCGGGAGGAAGGTAATCCTTGAAGGCTTCCCTGAGGATCCATTTCTCGATCTTTTCCTTCCCAGGAACCTTGCTCGACATCTTGTCGGTGGGATTCTGGGTCATGGCAGTGTCGATGAATTCGAAATCAAGGAAAGGAACCCTTCCCTCGACACCCCAGGATGCCAGGGATTTGTTGGCACGAAGACAATCGTAGAGATGTAGCTTGCTCAATTTTCTCACGGTCTCCTCGTGAAACTGTTCCGCATCCGGTGCCTTGTGGAAATAGAGGTACCCACCGAACAATTCATCCGAACCTTCTCCACTGAGCACCATCTTGATACCCATCGATTTGATGAATCGTGCGATCAAATACATCGGTGTGGATGCCCTGATCGTGGTGATGTCGTAGGTCTCCAAGTGGTATACCACATCGGGGAGGGCATCCAATGCCTCTTGGATGGTAAAATGCACCTCGTGATGCACCGTCCCGATATACTCTGCAGCCTTGGCCGCGGCGATCAAATCGGGAGACCCCTCCAATCCGATTGCGAAGGAGTGGAGACGAGGCCACCAGGCATCATCCATATCCTTCGATTCCACCCTTTTCTTGGCATATTTCATGGTGATGGCGGCTATGATAGAAGAATCGAGACCTCCGCTGAGCAATACTCCATAGGGAACATCGGTCATCAATTGTCGTTTCACCGCAGCTTCCAAATCATGGCGGACCTTCTGGATATCGGTGGTCGCATCCTTGACCTGGGCATAATCGGTCCAAGTACGATGGTACCAGAGAGTGGGTTCGGCATCACCACTCTGATAATAGGAACCGGGAGGAAACTCCTCGTAATGGGTACAGACGCCTTCAAGGGCCTTCAGTTCGGAGGCAACATAGTATTGTCCATTCTCATCCCAACCTTGGTAGAGTGGAATGATCCCGATATGGTCGCGTCCCACCAGAAAGAGTTGCTTCTCGCTATCGTACAAGGCGAAGGCATAAATGCCGTTGATATCCTCGAAGAAATCGACACCCTTGTCACGATAAAGCGCCAAGATCACTTCGCAGTCACTTTGGGTGGTGAATTCAAAGGTATCGGCATACCGTTTTCTAATCTCGAGATGGTTGTAGATTTCTCCGTTCACCGCAAGGGCAACCTTGCCATCCTTCGTTACCAACGGTTGTTTACCGGAGAACGGGTCGACGATAGCCAGTCGTTCATGTGCGAGTATCGAATTATTCGCACAGTACACTCCCGACCAATCTGGTCCACGATGTCTGATCTTCTTCGACATGGTCAATACTTTCTCACGTATCGAATCCACGTCTTGCACCAAATCGAATGCACCGACAAATCCGCACATGTCCTTCCTCCTATCGAAAATATTGGGCCACCCTACGGTGGTCATGACATTAATAGGAGAAACCTACCGAGTTCCTTGCTCTAGTGTCAATTAGCAGTACGGAAAATATGCAAAGATTTGGAAAGAAAATGTATTCTTATGCATTTTACTTGCAAAACAAGCAATTATCATATAGTATCGAAAACGATTTCGAAAAGGAGGGGACCATGTCCAAGACCATCACCATCCACGATGTGGCGAAAGCCGTGGGAGCCTCCACAGCAACAGTATCGAAAGCATTGAACGGACGCAAGGACGTAAGTGCCGAAATGCGCGATAAAGTCCTCAAAACAGCAATGGAACTGGGATATAGACCCAATGTGAGTGCACGTGGATTGAAAATGAAGAAATCCTGGTTGGTGGGAATTCTCTATGGATTCGGCATGCTTTCCACATTGGAACATCCCCTCTTCCTACCTATTATGGATGCCTTCAAACGGAGAATGGAACAGTATGGGTATGAATTGTTGTTCTTGTCCGGTGCTTCCAATTTCGTAGGAAACGATCTGCTTACCCATATGTCCGTTCGTCATCTCGATGGGGTGTTGCTCATGGATCCCCATCCCACAATGGTGGAAAAACTCCTCTCATCGCCAAAGCGTTTCCCAATGGTCTGCTGTGACGGAATCATCCCCTCAGTCACCTCAGTACTCACTGACAACCACGCTGCGGCGTGGGAGGCGGTACAGTACCTGCACCAATGTGGACACGAGAATATTGGTCATATCGCGGGCCCTTCGGGTGTCATCGCAACCGCGGGGCAGGAACGCTTGGAAGGATTCAAGTCGGCAATGGAGCACTTTGGGCTTCCGTGTGATGATTCACATGTGGTTGCCGCGAAGGAATGGACCTATGGAGCGGGGAGGGAAGCCTTTATCGAGCTTATGGATAGGAATCCGAACCTCACTGCGATATTTTGTGCAGCAGATTTTTATCTCATGGGAGTCACCGGGGTATGTCGAGAGCGGGCTATATCGATCCCTGAAGACCTCTCGGTGGTCGGTTTCGACGACATGGAATGGACCAGATACATAGACCCCGGTTTCACCACTTTCCGACAGGATAAGGAGACCTTGGGGATACGTAGCGCCGAAGCATTGGTTCAGTGCATGGAACACGAAGTGGAAAGCGAAATCATAAGGATTCCATCACCTCTGATCACCAGAAATTCCGTGGGGCAACCCAAGTATTAGGAGGATCCACACATGCGCATCGAATTTCCACAAGATTTCCTATGGGGTGCGGCCACCGCAAGCTACCAGGTTGAGGGAGCGGTCGAAGAGGGCGGTAGAACCCCATCCATCTGGGATACGTTCTGCAACAAGGAAGGCACCATAGCCAACGGTGATGACGGATCGGTTGCCTCGGACCAGTACCATAGATATCCACAAGACATATCCATCATGCACGAATTGGGAATCCAGGCTTATCGTTTCTCCCTGTCTTGGCCGCGCATCATACCCGCGGGGGTAGGCGAGGTGAACGATGAAGCGATCGTCCATTACAGGAATTTGATGGAAGCCTTGCAGGAGAAAGGCATCAAGGTAGTGGCCACATTGTACCACTGGGACCTGCCGCAAACACTCGAAGATGCGGGCGGATGGAGAAACCGTGGGACCGTGCATGCCTTCGCAGACTACGCCTCTGTCTGCTTCAGCAAATTCGGAGATCTTGTCGACATGTGGATCACCATCAACGAACCATGGTGCATCGCCTATCTGGGACATCTTACCGGAGAACACGCGCCCGGGCATACCGACTGGGAAGAAACCCTACGGGTGGTCCATCATGTGAATCTTGCCCATGGGAAGGCAGTGCAAGCCTATAGAACTTTGATCGACAAGAATGCAATAGGAATATCATGGAATCTGTTCATCCCTAGAAATGCGACAAGACGAAAAGAAGATATCGAAGCAATGGATAGAGCGATCTCGATTGAAACGAGGGTGTTCACCGATCCTGTGCTGCATGGTACCTACCCAAAGGAATTGGTGGAAGATGAAAGATGGAATTTTCCCATAGTGGAGGGGGATATGGAAATCATATCCCAACCAATCGATTTCATTGGAATCAACTATTATAACGAAACCGTGGTCACCGGATCCGTCAAGGACTGGCGGGGATATGGGAAGGTCCCCCAATGGCAAGAGACCACCAGCCAACAATGGCCGGTGACACCTGAAGCGCTCATGCGTCTATTGTCCTGGATAAACGATGAATCCCGTGGCCTCCCACTGTACATCAGTGAAAATGGGTGTGCATCTGATGATATCGTGGAGAATGATAGGGTCCACGACCACTTTAGAATACAATATCTGGCAAGGCATCTTGAAATATGTGAAAAGGCAATTCGTAGGCAATTGCCTTTGAAGGGATACTTCGTGTGGTCGTTGATCGACAATTTCGAATGGGCATGGGGCTATGGGAAACGTTTCGGAATCATATATTGTGAATATGGAACACAAAAAAGAATCATTAAGGATTCGGGGTATTTCTTACGTGATGTCATATCGGGATATGCCGAATATTGATGTAGTATTGTGGTAAAACAATAGTAATATTATACAAATAATATATATAAATAATATCATTTATATTATATTGGCTATAAATATAAAGCATTCCTTAGCAATGTATTGAATAAAAATAGTATCACTATTATTTTAAAACATGGGTATTATTCTATGATTCCAATCAAAGACCCGATTTCTATGAATTGCATATGAAGACTACCCGCAAGAGAGGTGATGTACAGAAGGGCAACCTTCAGGTTACATCAACCCAACTGTTGCGTGACAATCGATCTGAAGAACAATCATATCGGAAACGAGTACATCCGATTGAACACCAGAGCGATCGTCTGGTTGCACCCGTATATTGATCGAGCAAATCCGGTACAGCTTATCCCGTTGTTTTTCCAATGAAACAAGAGTAGCGGATCCATTTATGGATACTTTACCAAACGAGTACAGGAAATGTGGGGGTAGATATCCTGCCCTTTGGTGTGGCAGAAAAGGCGAAGCTTCCTGGATACGTGGGATCAATTCCATGTATTTCTCAAACGGGGAAGACCACCATTCATATCTCAGTAGCAATAGAGTAATAGTACCATGAAGAGTTGGAGCTACCTCACTAGCAACATCTTCATACCTGGTGAACACGACATGTCCATAGACGAATGAATGCATCGTAGGAGAAGAGGCTACTGCCATATTTGAAATACTGGATAAGAAGTCAATTGTGTCATGGGTTGTAGCACTGGGAACGATTGTTTGTTATGCAAATGGAAACTATATCTAAAATATATATAATATATATAAAATAAACATATATATTTTGTATATAAGATATGTAAAATAGTAAAGAATACTATCTGAACAAATAAATATTGAAATTTAACCATATCATTATTATAGTGATGTCATCAGTTGTCGTGTGTATTTCTATGTTATCGATATGGAATAAATATTGTTGAAGTATAAAAATTACACCATTACAAATTTAATTGGAATATATCTTGTACGAATGCAATAGAGGATATATACTTTATTGTCAAGGAAAAGCGATATGTCTAAGACGGTTTCGTTCCATCTCCAAAAGGGCGGAGTGGGAAAAACTACAATTTCAGGTACGATTGCCAGCCAATCGGCTCTCAATGGATACACCACATTGCTAGTGGATGTGGATCCCCAGGGCAATGCCTCTTCATGGTTTTATGAAGGTGAGTTGGAGTGGGAACTGTCGGATGTGTTGCAAGGAAAGTGTTTCGTACAAGATGCAATCTTGGAGATTCCTTCCATTCCCAATCTATTTCTTCTACCTACCTTTGGTATTGGAGGAGGGTTGAAGCAATATGCGGAAACAAAAATTGCTGATGAACCCTATGTGATACAGGATTTGGTGAAGGAATTGTCTGAAACATTCGATAGGATCATCCTTGATTTGTCTCCTGGTTTGGGAAAATTGGAACGTTCTTCTCTCATTGCGAGTGATGAGATAATCACCCCCATGACACCTGAAGTATTCAGTCTGGATGGCTTGGAAATATTTATCGATGAATTGGAAAAAATAAAAAAGAACTTGAGAAGTCCAGTGAAACACAACAAGATCATCATCAATTCATTTGATGAAAGGATTCGTCAACACAAGGATATCTATGAAGCTGCTCTCTCAGGTTCTTTCACAGTATTCAAGATCCCCGTAGATCCTGTATTCAGGAAGGCACAGGAACACAACATGCCTCCGCAATTGTACCGAGCAAGGGGAAGGGGATTGAAGCCCATTACCGTGAAAGCCATCGAGGCGATAGACTCTACTATCTGGAGATGATTATGGCACTGAAGAAAAACCCGGAAACGATTGAAGTTGAAGATTCAATGAGTGCGAAAAAAGCAAAGCAGCTTTTCAAACACGACTCCAAACCAAAGAAGGAAAACAAGATTCTCACTACATTTTCAATCGAACCATCCTTTAAAAGGGATCTGGAAGAGATGTTTTCCGAGATGGGTTTGGGATGGGCTGCCGGGATTAGATTCGCCTTGAAGGAATTCAGTAAAAAGCATGCTGATGAAGTATGAATCTTGAGGTAAAACGCTATAGAACACTACGATATTGATAG
>CAYZJV010000066.1:0-16194 GCA_964478945.1 uncultured Spirochaetaceae bacterium
AGGAGAGTATATTCATGAGTATCATTGAATTTGTAGAAGCAAGAGAGATCCTCGATTCCCGGGGAAATCCCACCGTCGAAGTCGACGTGATTCTCGAAGACGGTTCCATGGGTCGTGCAGCGGTTCCCTCCGGCGCATCGACCGGTGTCCACGAAGCTGTCGAGTTGCGTGACGGCGACAAGAAGCGCTTCATGGGCAAGGGTGTCCTCAAGGCAGTGGACAACGTCAACACCCTCATCGCGCCCGAGCTGGAGGGCATGGATGCTCTCGACCAGGTTGCGATCGACAAGGCCATGCTCGCACTCGATGGAACCGAGAACAAGAGCAAACTCGGCGCGAATGCCATCCTTGGCGTTTCGATGGCAGTGGCGCGTGCCGCGGCCGATTATCTTGGCGTACCCCTTTTCAAGTACCTCGGTGCCTACCATGCATGTGTGCTTCCCGTTCCGATGGCCAATATCCTCAATGGTGGAGCCCATTCGGACAACAAGGTCGATTTCCAGGAATTCATGGTCATGCCCATTGGAGCGTCATCGCTTCGCGAAGGTGTACGGATGACCGCGGAAGTCTTCCACAACCTCAAGAGTGTGCTCAAGAAGCGCGGATACAACACCTCTGTCGGTGACGAGGGTGGTTTCGCCCCCGACTTGCAGTCGAATGAAGAAGCCCTGGAAGTCATCATGGAAGCCATCAAGAATGCCGGCTACACCGCCGGTCGCGACGGCGATTTCATGATCGCACTCGATCCCGCGGCCAGCGAACTTTACGATGAGAAGTCCAAGACCTACAAGCTCCGTTGGACCACCGGCGAATCATTGACCAGCAAGCAGATGGTCGAACTCTGGACCGAATGGGCCGAGAAGTATCCCATCATCTCCATCGAAGACGGCATGGCGGAGGACGACTGGGAAGGTTGGAAGATGCTCACCGATGCGATTGGAGACAAGGTCCAACTCGTCGGAGACGACCTTTTCGTCACCAATACCAAGAGACTTGAGAGGGGAATCGAAACGAAGACTGCGAACTCCATCCTTATCAAGGTGAACCAGATTGGAACCCTTACCGAGACCTTCCAAGCCATCGAGATGGCCCACAAGGCCGGTTACACGGCTGTGGTGTCCCACCGTTCCGGAGAGACCGAGGACAACTTCATCGCCGATCTCGTGGTCGCACTCCAGACCGGACAGATCAAGACCGGTTCGATGAGCCGTTCCGACAGGTTGGCAAAGTACAACCAGCTCATGAGGATCGAAGATTACTTGGGCGATACCGCTACCTACGCGGGACGCAAGGCGTTCAAGGTTCTCGACTGATAACAACCTTTTTCACATCAAGGGCTACTTGCTTCGGCGGGTAGCCTTTTATTATCTCTGATGTGTCTTATCCATCGAGCAATATGATGGTAGAATTATTGGGGAGGAGTTTTCGGGAGGCAGTTGATGAAAAGATTGGTGATGGTGACGGTGGTACTGTGGTGCGTTTCATTCGTGTATTCAATGAATTTTAATGTTGGATTGGGTATTGGAGGCAATCTTGCGTTTCTCTCCACCGACGGGACCTACGACATGTTGCTGTCGGAGAGAAGTCCGCGTTTGGGACTTTCCGTAGGCGTGTATTGCGAATACGAATTCATGATAAAGGAAAATGCTTTGGGATTGTCGGTGCAACCGGGAGTCTTCTATTCCATGAAAGGATTCCGTGTGGATGACCTTCAGGTCAACCTCGACTACCTTGAAATTCCGGTGCTGCTCAAAGCCCGACTGGCTCTCGACCAATCGATCGAGCCGTATGTACTCACTGGTCCTGTGTTGTCTCTCAATATGGTGCGTGAAAGTCAAATCGGAAGTTACTCCGTAAGCTCGGACGACAAGAGGATGGACATGGGGCTCATATTTGGCGTCGGAGCCGATCTCAATGCGAACCTATCCTTCGACATCAGGGCGAACTTCGGCCTGGTGAATGTCATCGAAAGTGATGTCAGGAACCAGAACCATTCGGTCGCACTCCTGGCAAGCTATGATTTCATGTAGCGCAGATACCCCGTATTCCAACATCGTGGTATTCCTGTGTCGGTGACTGTCAAAAGGGAAGAACCCGGATTGTCATTCCAATTCCCCGGGAAGGAATTCCGCCCGTTCGAGCAGTCGTTTGAAACGGTGAATGAATCGCGCAGCAGGGGCCCCATCTATGATGTCGTGGTCGAAACTCACCGTAATACAAAGGTATTCATGATCGGAGCGTTTGACGAGACTACCAATCGCGATATTCACCGTATGGGTACAGATGGGCATGGCCCATCCCGCTCCGGTGCCGAACATTCCCACCGATGTCACCATGACCGTACCGAAGCTTCGTCTCACTATGGTAGGCATTCTACCCACCAATCTGAAGCACATCCTACCCAATAGTCGGGGAAGCCAGCGATAGAGGCGCATGGCAACAACAGTATGCCGATTTCCCACAGGAAGTCTCTTCAATTGTTCGATTTCCCGATCGATTTCCACAACAGTCTTTTTGTTCGCCATCCGAATGATGGAGGGAACCACTTCTGAGGTATGCTCCACATGCCTCTCTATGGGTACACTCACATCCACATCACGAAAGAGAACCAACTGGTTGAACAGATTCCTATAGGCATGGTATTGGGGTTCCTGCGCCACCACCTGCGCACAACAGTGGACCACAGATCCGGTAAGGGAAGGGACAGGCGCACCCGAGGTACGCAGCAGACGAATCTTCTTGCGCAACCGCGTGATATCCACCTCAACCAAACCATGTATCATATGTTTGCCACTGGCAACCGTTAGCAGGTCCACGGTAGCTTTTCTTTGAGGTGGATAGGGAATTTTTACATATCCGTTTTCTTCCATCTGTCTGTGCAATGGTACCATGATTGTGAACAACGAAGCAAATCCAATACATTTTGGCATTCCAGATGACTGTAATCATTGATTTTAGCGCTTCAATAAAGTATTTATTTATAATACTTATTATTTTTAGTCGTATATCAGTGATAAATTTGTACTTTTTGCTTGAGTGTATGGGCTTCTGGAATTAGAATCTACGATAAGGCCGACAAGCTTCGTTCGCACCACTTTTAGATGATAGGCGGCAGCCCATGTACCTCAAAAGGTTCCTATTACTTCTATTCGGATTTCTTACACTTCACCTTTCGCCTCTCCCCTCTTCGGTAAAACCTCTGCTCGAATTTCAATTGAGTCCCGAACATCCCTTGCATATTCCCTACATGGCCGATCCCTTCAACACCGACTTCGCCTTGAATGTCCTCTTCTTGGAATCCGAAGAATCTCGTCCGGCGTATCTCTACAAGGTGCAGGGTGAAGGAGAAGCCCTTATCTATGAAGGGTATGATATCGATCAATACTATTGTAAGGGGACGACCCTCATCCAGATGCGGACAGGAACTGTGATACCCGTTGGAAGATTGACATTTAATGGCGGTGGCTTCTTCCCTTCACTCTCCGTGGAGGGAGTCTTCAAGGGAGGATTCCGTTCAATATTCTTCGCCTACAGTGGAACAGACCTGCTGGGTCTCGATGGTACCTATTTCTATGGCTTGAATGCGAAGTTGGGCGAATTCCTCACTTTCTCATACGGTCGCAAACACCACTCGGCCCATGTTGGAGATGAAATACTATTGAGGGTTGAGGATAATGTGGCACATGAAGGATCCTTGTTCGATAATGCCCTCATCGATTATGTTCGCCAGGACCCAATCACCTATGCAATTTCGCTCAATCCCTTACCTCACCTTCGACTCTATGGAGAACTGAGAGTGGGAGATACGGGAAGGATCCTCAAGCCAAGACTTGCCACCGAAAGCGCCTTGGAGGATGGCTACAGGGGAAGGGAACTTCAGATTGGAGTTGAGGTGAGCACTCCGGTCAAGCTGCTTGGTGATTTTACCCTCGCCTTGGACTTGGTTCTGCATGAATCGGGAAAATTCATCCCACTGGGAAGTGGGGAGGAGAAAAACGGTGAGTACCAGCGATATATGTTCGTTTATGATGAAGCAGCGCCATGGGAATATGAATTCAACATCCTGCTTTCCCAATCCTTGACTCCCGGTGACCACGGAATGCAAGCCAGATTACAAGTGGTGTACCACAAGGGAAGATTTCCACTGTTCGCATTTCATATGAGCAAGGGTTCATATATTGCCGTGGGTGCATCCTTCAGCTATTGAAATGGTCTTCCAGGAATATGGATATCTCGGAGTGTGAGAATCCTTTCTTGAACAGATCGGTACGCAACCTATCCCTATCATCGGGGTATCTGCAGATGATCTTCGATGCAGCCCGGGATATGGCATCTTGGGCCGCCTCAAAATCAGAAAACCAGGTGTCGACCACCTGCTCGGCAAGAGACCTATCCACACCCCGCTGCATCAACCGCATGGTGAGAAGATTTCTCCCTTCCGGATTCCTTCTTTGACGGGAATCGACGTACTGTGTAGCGAATCTTCGGTCGCTGAGCAGATGTTCGGCTTCCAGTCTATCAAGTTGCTCTCCGATGACATCGGGAGGAAAGTCCTTCTGGCGCAACTTCAATTCCAGCTCCTTGCGACCATGTTCACGTCTTGCGAGGGCATCCATGGCCTTGAGACGGCAACGGGAACCAAGCATCTTCATGCGCAAGGTGTCGAATTCAATTTCATCAAGTTCCTGTCCTTCGTGTATTCCCAATTGTGCGGCTTGGGTGAAGGAGATGAAAAAAGAGGAGCCCTCTTCAGGAACGGCAAAGTAGCCGTCCTTCGATGCTCCCCTTCGTATGGTGGCGTACGCCATCCAAAAACCTCCCAGCGTTTAGCGCTTGGAGAACTGGAACTTCCGACGTGCTCCGGGTTGACCGAACTTCTTACGCTCAACCATGCGGCTGTCACGGGTCATGAACCCGTTGGAATGCAACACGGGGCGGTTCGCTTCATCGTGTTCGACAAGGGCACGTGCGATACCATGGCGACATGCACCGGCCTGACCGCTGGGACCGCCACCGGTCACGTTGATGACCAAGTCGAACTTGTTGGTGTTCTCGGTCACCGCCAGTGGCTGATTCACCATGTAGACATGCAGGGGGTTACCGAAATACTCTTCGACCTTCCTGCCGTTGATTGTGATATTCCCCTCGCCTTCGCGAAGATAGACACGGGCCACGGCGGTCTTGCGACGACCGGTTCCCAATCCGAGATTCACTTGTTGTTTTTCGCTTTTCTTTGTTGCCACGTTACTGCTCCTACCTTAGATTTCCACCGAAATGGGTTGCTGTGCCGCATGCGGATGGGTTTCTCCCGCATACACTTTCATATTGGTGAACAGCTTGTACCCCAACGGACCCTTGGGAAGCATACCTTTTACAGCGTGCTCCATCGGGAAGGTCGGCTTGCGGACCACCATGTCGGCATACGACTCGGTCGTCAAACCACCGGGATAGTTGGAGTGGCGATAGTACTTCTTGTCCTGATACTTGTTTCCGGACAGCGCGGCCTTCGCGGCATTGATGATGATCACATAATCGCCCATATCCTGGTGTGGGACATATTCAGGCTTGTTCTTTCCACGAAGAATACGAGCGGCGACAACCGCCACACGACCCAATTCCTTTCCTTCAGCATCGATCAGATACCATTTCTTCTCAATCGTTGCCGGTTTTACAAAAATAGTCTTCATCTACATAACCCTATGTTCAAGGAGAGCCTTCTCCCCTCGCGTAATTTTCCGCAATCAGCGGTGTATCGTTACACATTTTCCCAATGTATGTCAATACATGGTGATAACTTCACCCTCTTCCGAGATATTGCACGATGGAGTCCATCGCATCATTTTCCGAAAGCGTCGTTGCCTCGACCTCTACCCTACACGACGTGCCACCAACGGTGAAACCCTATCGGAATGGATTCTTGATCGACAGCACCTGCAGGTCCCACTCTCGACACCGTATGGACTGAATTCCCTGGGAAAGGAAGGATTGGGATGAGGACCTCGGCATTGACCTCAACATCCACGGTGTATGGAGTGCAACTTTGCAGCTGCATTTCAAGGTGCACAAGTCGTATGCACGACATGCACCTTGGCAACGGCTGTTCCACTATCGTAAGGGTCCTCTTGGATGGGCCGAGAAGATTCCTGCTGAAAAACCTCGAGCAAAAGGCTTTCCATCGCACTCGATTCCTCTTTTGACCCATGACCGGAAAGACCCTGCCATGATTCTGATAAAAAACGAAAAGAGATCATCCATACCCGCTTTGGACACGGACGACAAGAGGCATACTATATGGAGTGGGGATGGTTTGTCTACCCTTGATTCAATCTCTTGCCAACTTCTCCAATGGGGCATGGTCGGAAAAGAATGTGGAGATTTTTCCGGTGGCGAAACGTACATCCACCATCTCCTTTCCCCTCAGCGTCTTGATGTTTTGGACCTCACCCTCACCGAAGGAATCGTGGTATACCCGATCACCCAATGAAAAGGAATTCTGGGCACTTTTCCGTTTGGGAACTGTTCGTTCCGCTGTGGAGGAGAAGGTCTTCACGGGATCCAGAACGATGTTCGCATTCTTGCCCATCCCTCTTCTCACCGCACCACCATAGGCATCGTTGCGTATACGTTTTGCATCGAGAGCACTCTGACCTGCATAGGAGGAGAAACGGGAGGTGGAACCGAAGGGAGATCCTTCGACCTGCAGCAGATCCTTCGGGATTTCATTGAGAAAACGGGAAGGGAGTTGGTACGAGGTTTTGCCCCACATGGTCCTCCTCGAACAGGACAAAAGAAACAACTCTTTTCGCGCTCGGGTGATCGCCACATAGAAGATTCGCCTCTCCTCCTCGATGTCGGCATCACTTTCACGTGACTTTCCAGGAAACACACCCTCCTCCAAACCCGTGACGAACACACGGTCGAATTCCAGCCCCTTGGTGTTGTGCATGGTGATCAACGACACCCCCGGTTTGTCGGAGGGATCCTTGTGACCAATGGTGGTGGGATCGAGCATCAAGGATTCCAGAAACAGCCCCAAACCTTCCTTTCCCGCAGGATACTCCCCAACCGTGGCAACCAAGGTTCCCAGGTTGTCCACCTTATCGGTCTTGTTCCTATCATCGACTTCCTTGTAATGGTTGACCAATGAGGACTCCTCCAAAAGATATTGGAGCGCTTCCGGATTGCTTTGCTGCAAACGCCTTTCGGCTTCATCGAAGAGTTTTGCGAATCGGATGGCGGCATCGGCCGTCTTGCCTGAAATATCTTTCGAATCGCCCGCCTTCACCAATGCCGCTATCAGGTCGATTCCATCACCATTGGCGATTTCGAGGATTTTCTCGACCGACTTCGCTCCGATTCCTCTGGCAGGTTTGTTCACCATCCTCTTGAAATTCACTTCATCGTTACGATTCATCAAAAGATTGAGAAGTGCCAATGCGTCCTTGATCTCCTCCCGATCATAAAAGCGGAGGGCTCCTATCACCTTGTAGGGAATGTGTTCCTGGGTGAACAGGGTTTCGAAAGCGACCGATTGGGCATTCGTCCTGTAGAGAATCGCGGTGGAATCGAGCGAGCCGCCTTTTCTCAGTTCGGACGCTACTTGCATGGCCTCGGACCTTTCATCCGAGACATGGATCAATCTTGGTATGGAACCACCATGCTTGTCTGTCCACAAATTCTTTTCATGTCGACCTGAATTGTTCCGTATGACCGAGGACGCAACGGCAAGTATGGCCTTGGTGGAACGATAGTTCTGCTCGAGCTTCACCACCTTGGTCCCCGGGTACACATCGGGAAACGAAAGGATGTTCTCCACCTCGGCCCCTCTGAACCGATAGATGCTTTGATCATCGTCACCCACCACACATACGAAGGTCTGCGGTCCCACCAGATGCTTGAGCAGGTTGAATTGGGCGATATTCGAATCCTGATACTCATCCACCAGAACCATCTTGAAACGACGGTGGACACTCTGCAGCACTTGCCGGTCAGTTTCCAACAACTCTATGGTACGTCCGATGAGATCGGCGAAATCGACATTGCCCACTTGTCGCAGCTTCTTTTCGTAGGCAGCGAATTGATGCTTGAATGTGGTGTCGCGCCTGAATTCAGCCAATCGGGGAGACTCGGGATCCAAACCCATGTCCTTCGCAAGCGATATTGCCTTCGCGATGGGAGAAAGTTCGGTCTTCTTGCTGGTGGGAAAACAGCTTGCCAACAGGGAGACCGAATCTTCATCATCATAGATGGAGAACGAACTGTGCAAACCGATGGAGGCACCGTAACGTCGCAACATCCAAGCCCCGAAGGAGTGGAATGTCCGGATCTGCATCTCCGAAAGATCGACACCATCCAGCATTTCGGTTACCCGGTCCTTCATCTCCTTTGCCGCGCGGTTGGTGAAAGTGACCGCCAATATTTCCCATGGACGGAGTGCGAGTGCTTCGATCGCATAGGCAATCTTCGTGGTGATCACTCTCGTTTTCCCCGAACCCGCACCGGCAAGCACCAGCAACGGACGACTGTTCTCCAACACCGCCTCCCTCTGCGGTTCGTTCAACTGGGCGAGATACGTTTCGATGCGACCCATCAGCGCACCTCCTGTCGTACCGGAATCGCTTCAAGATCAATACCGTTCACACGGGAAATGCCACACTCCACCACCGTTCCCGGTACCAAGTCCCTGCCCATGACCACCGTAAGTCCATCAACCTCAGGTGCCTGGTGGGGGGTTCGACCTATCGCAAGCTCCTCTCCTTCGACCAATTCCTCTATCAACACAGGCTGTGTGGTTCCCACGAATCGTCGCAACCTCTGGTGGGTGATGGGCTCCTGGAGTGCTTCCAGCTGCCTCTGCCATGCGCCTGCGCGTTTGGCCATGGTCTGGTGTTCCGTCTCGGTTCGATCCTTGAAAGCTGGAGTATCTTCCTCCCTCGAGTACACGAACGTTCCCACCCAATCGAGCTGTGCTTCTTCGATGAATGATTTCAACTCCTGTACCGTCTCTTTTGTTTCACCGGTGAATCCAAGCATGAATGTGGACCGCAACGTGGCATCGGGAAGCTCTTCCCGGATCGATTCGATCAACTGCAGGTACCTGTTTCGATCACCCATGCGACCCATTGGACGCAACACATCGGGATGGGCATGCTGGAAGGGGATATCGAAATAGGGCAGCACCTTGGGATTGTGCTTCACGAATTTCGGCAACTCGGAAGGAAACGCATCGGGATGTATGTAGAGCATGCGGATACGAAAATCTCCCTCTATTGCAACCAGAGCCTCCAAAAGATCGATGAACCGTGAGGTACCCGATTCACCGTCCGTACCATATGCGGCAAGATCCTGGGCTATAAGGTTGAGCTCGACAATACCTGTGGCGACAAGTCGCCTGGCCTCCTCCACCACAGCCTCGAACGGCCGGCTGCGCAAAGGCCCCCGAATGACCGGAATCGCACAATAGCGACATCTGTGGTTGCATCCCTCGGATATCTTCAGGTAGGCGCTGCCTGGAAAATTGAAGAGCTTCCCCCTCTTGTCGCTTTCTTCGCTTATTGGAGGATAGGCAGGCAGATCCATAGCCCTTTCACCGGTGTAGATGCGCCTGACAAGATTCGTGATGTTCCTCAAATCACGGTTGCCGAATATTCCATCGGCTTCCACAAGTTCCTTCTCGAGTTCCTTTCCGTATCTCTGGGATAGGCAACCGGTCATGATCACTTTCGCTTCGGGGTATTGGTCCCTCAGGGCAAAGAAGGTGTTCACCGACTCCTCCCTTGCAGATTCGATGAAACCACAGGTGTTGACCAGAATGATATCGGCATCATCGGCCTGCTCCACAACCGCGCAACCTGCTTCAACCAACTCCTCCACCATCACTTCGGCATCGACTTGGTTCTTCGCACAACCGAGATTCTCCACATACACCCTCTTTCCAGAGATATCGCGCATCAATTCCTCCAAGCACCGAGAACGGTGCATCGGCAAGTCTGGGATAAGGAGCGGGGACTGTCAAGAGGAGCCTCCCTTCCAACCCGAAAGATGGCCTTCCAGCACATATCTCAAAAAAATTTTTCCACCGCCACTCTTTCGAATGGCATGATTTGAGGAAAGAATCATGTAGAAAAATGATATTTGCAGAAATTGCGTTGAAGATAGACCATACCATCAAATTATTTCTATTTCATACTTTGTCTCAAATTGGAATCGTCACAAATTTTCTTGCGGTAGGAAAACCGGTACAGCAGGATAACATTGTGACTATCTTTTGGTTATAAAAAATTTTACTTGACTCGACACATCAGCATGGGATATCCGTTAAAGTGCATATTGCTTGCATAACTAACCATCTTGGTATAGTATCGGTCCGTATGCACTTGTATCACCATTCTCATTGTCGCGAGGTTGCCGATGACTAAATACATCATAAGAAGACTCTTGGGAATCATCCCGACACTCTTCATTATCGTCACCATCAGTTTCTTCATAGTACGTGTCGCCCCAGGTGGACCGTTCGATGGAGAAAGAGCCTTACCGGAGGTCGTCAAGAGGAATATCGAGGCGAAGTATCATCTGGACGATCCTCTTGTGGTCCAGTATGGCCGGTACATGTTCGATGTCATGAGGGGAGATCTTGGTCCTTCGTACCGTTACAAGGACCATGATGTCAACTTCTACATCTTCCAAAGCCTTCCCAACTCGATGATACTTGGAGCGATCGCGATCTCGATCGCCATATTGTTTGGAATCACCAGCGGCATGCTTGCCGCTGTTAAGCAAAATACATGGGTGGATTACCTGAGCATGGCTTTCGCTGTAGTCGGGATATCGGTACCGCTGTTCGTCATTGGACCGGTGCTGCAATATATATTCGCCATGAAACTCCAATGGCTTCCCACTTCTGGTTGGTTCACCAGTGGGGACGGATGGAAGACCATTATTTTGCCGGCAATCACACTCGCCTTTCTGGACTTCGCCACCATTGCCAGGCTTACACGTTCGAGCATGTTGGAGACGTTGCGCAGCGATTACATCAGAACCGCCAAAGCAAAAGGAATGAAGAATTCCTCCATCATCTTCAAGCATGCGATGAAGGGAGCGATGCTTCCCATAGTGAGCTATCTCGGTCCCGCGTTCGCCGGCATCATCACCGGATCGGTCGTGGTGGAACAGGTGTTCAGGATTCCCGGACTGGGAAAATTCTTCGTCCAATCCTCATTCAACCGTGACTACACCCTTATTGTGGGAGTCGTCATCGTCTATTCGGTCATCCTCGTAATCATGAATTTCTTCGTCGATATCGTGTATTCGTTGTTGGACCCACGCATCACCTACAAATAGGACTGGAGAGAAATCATGAAATTGTTTGGCAAGAAATCCACATCGCAAGAAGCGACAAACGAATTCAACCAGGTGATCGCCGGAAACAGCCTTACCAAGGATGCCTGGAGAAGATTGAAGAAGAACAAGATGGCGGTCATCAGTGTCGTCATCGTCTCGATATATATTCTATTGGCGGCCTTGGCGCCCATACTTCCCATCTATCCCTACGATGAGATCATATTGGACCACCAACATCTACAACCCTCCTTCACCAAGAATGCGGGAGAGTTGCTGATGGAGAAGAAACTCGCCGAAATCTATACCCAGGCATGGAGGCAAGGCCGCATGGATGTCACCCAGGAAGAGGAGGACATGCTCTGGAACTGGATCGACAACAGTGAAGCCAACAAGGTATGGGACTACATGTACATCGAGGGAAACAGGCAAGTCGAGGAGGGGCTCTACACCTTTTCCTCCGCTGAGCAGAGGACCATCGACAATCTCCAGAACAAGTTGAAGACCGACCTCCAGATAAGTGTAAAGAAGGTTTGGTATACCGATCCAACCACAAATGACACGGAGAACGTCGAGAAGCTTCCGGTCGAAGAGATTGTAGGCATCTATGCCGAAATGATCGGAGCCCCGATCGATATGGTGGTCGAGCAGTATGAAAGGGAGATCCAACAACAGATCCTCAAGACAGTGAAGGCCAAGAATCCCGATCTCCCCGAAGAGGATATCCAACCTTTGTTCGAACTCGAAATGGAAAGCATGTCGGAAAGGGAACATGATACCTTGGTGCGCGACAATATCTTCGCCAAGATCGTAGTGGAGGCGAGAAGGATAGCTGCCGCCGATTTGAAGGATGCCGCAACTGACGAAACAGCCATATTCCCCCTCGATAAGGAAATCTCGATCAAAGGACCGCTTTCGGCGGATGTGGAAGCCTCCAGAAAACATGAACGACGCTACTATCTCGGTACCGACTACCAGGGAAGGGACATGCTCAGTCGGATCATCTACGGTGGACAGGTATCGATCGCGATCGGTTTCATCGGTACCATCACCAGTGTGCTGATCGGAATCGTGTTGGGATCACTTGCTGGTTATCTCGGGGGCAAGATCGACTACTTCATCATGCGGGTGGTCGACATCATGTACGGGCTTCCCTACATGCTTCTGGTGATCATTGCAATGGCCATATTCGGCAGGAACATATTGAACTTGTTCTTCGCTTTGGCGATCATCAGTTGGCTTACCATCAGCAGGATGGTCCGTGGTCAAATCATGTCGTTGAAGAACCAGGAGTTCATCGAGGCGGCACGATCGATGGGAGCTCCCACCTGGCGCATTATTTTCCGTCACTTGGTACCGAACTCCTTGAGTGTGATCATCGTATTCTCCACCCTCAGGATCCCTTCGTTCATCATGACCGAATCATTCCTCTCCTTCTTGGGACTCGGAGTCCAGGCCCCCTACGCATCGTGGGGTTCGCTCGTCGGAGATGCTGTGGGAGGCATGACATTGTACCCATGGAAGCTATTCTTCCCTGCGGCGGCAATGACCATCTTCCTCTTCGCGATGAACTTCCTCGGAGACGGATTGCGCGATGCCTTCGACCCACAGAGCAAGAACCAGTTATAGGAGCAGGAAAAAGTGACGAACAAGAACTCACAAGAGAATTACGATATGTTGCTTGAGGTGAACAACCTCAAGACCTATTTCAAGACCGATGCGGGTATCGTGAAGGCCGTGGACGGCATTTCGTTCAAGCTCGGCAAAGGGGAGACCCTCGGTATCGTGGGAGAATCCGGAAGTGGGAAATCGGTTACCAATCTTTCCATCATGCGGCTCATTCCAAGCCCTCCGGGAAAGATTGTGGACGGAGAGGTGATCTTCGAAGGCAGAGATATCCTCCAGCTTCCCGAAAGTGCGTTGAGGAATATCCGGGGAAATGAGATTTCAATGATCTTTCAGGACCCGATGACCAGCTTGAATCCCTTCCTGAGGATATCCACACAGATGATCGAGACGATCAGACTACACCAGGACATCTCCAAGAAGGATGCCCTGCAAAAATCGGTCGACATGCTCAAATTGGTGGGAATTCCTGCCGCGGAGGAAAGGATTCACAACTATCCCCATCAATTTTCCGGTGGAATGCGACAGAGGGTAATGATCGCCATGGCCTTGAGTTGTGAAGCCAAGATCCTCATAGCCGACGAACCCACCACCGCACTCGATGTGACCATTCAGGCCCAGATCCTCGAATTGATCCAGGAGTTGGCAAAAAAACTCGATACCGCGGTGATATTGATCACCCATGACCTCGGTGTGGTAGCGGGCATGTGTGACACCGTATGTGTCATGTATGCGGGCAAAATCGTGGAAAAGGCGAAGACAGAGGACCTCTACCGCAATCCTTCGCACCCCTACACCTACGGATTGATCCAGTCGGTTCCACGACTGGATAAGGCCCATGATGGAAAACTCTACTCTATTGAGGGACAACCACCGAATGTGATCGATCTACCTCCCTGCTGTCCATTCCATCCCCGTTGCAACAAGGCGATGGACATCTGCAGGAACCAGTACCCTCCCACAAAGGATTTGGGCAATGGTCACGAAGTGGCTTGTTGGCTATTCACCGATGAGAAGGAGCAATCCCATGAGTAATGCAATTGAGAAAAAGCCGCTGTTGGAGGTTATGGACCTCAAGCAGCACTTCCCCATAGAATCGGGCTTCATCTTCAAGCGACAGATTGGAGCGGTCAGGGCAGTTGACGGAATTTCATTCAACGTGAATGAAGGGGAGACCCTCGGTATTGTGGGGGAATCGGGATGTGGAAAGTCCACCACCGTTCGCTCGATCGCACAATTGTACAGGCCAACCAGCGGAAGTGTGATCTTCGATGGTGTCGATCTCGTCCACGCACCTACCCAACAGATGCTTGATGCCCGCAAGAACATGCAGATGATTTTCCAGGACCCCTATGCGTCGCTCGATCCACGGATGACAGTCCGTACCATCATCGCCGAACCCTTGAGCATCTACCGGAAGCGGGGAATGTTGGATGAGTCCTATACTCCCGAATTCATAGAAAAGCGCGTTGAGGAGTTGATGGAGAGAGTGGGTCTCAACAAAGCCTTCAAGAACCGTTATCCCCATGAATTCAGTGGTGGACAAAGACAAAGGATCGGAATCGCACGAGCCTTGGCCTTGAACCCGAAGATCATATTGGCCGACGAACCGGTCAGCGCACTTGATGTGTCCATCCAATCCCAAATCTTGAATCTCTTGCATGATCTGCAGAAGGAACTGGGACTCACCTATCTGTTCATCGCCCACGATTTGGCGGTGATCGAGTACATCAGTACCCGTGTGGCCGTCATGTACCTGGGGAAGATCATGGAGCTTTCGAGGGCAAGCGACCTCTATAAGAATCCGTTGCATCCCTATACCAAGGCTCTGTTGTCCGCAGCTCCGATTCCAGATCCCGAGATCGAACGCAAACGGCAGAGGATCATCCTTACCGGTGATGTGCCATCGCCGAACAAGGAACGATTCGGTTGTTATTTCTATGATCGTTGTCCCAGTCGGATGGAAAAATGCAAATCCAATATTCCTCCCATGAAGAGAATGGACGCGCATCACGAAGTCGCCTGTTGGTTGTACGAATAATATTCCAGGCTGTCTCCGGTCATGTATCGAAAGACAGCCTGCTTCTATAGATCCCTCACTGACACCGATTGAATCGTATCGGGTTCGCGATCGGCATGGAACGGCAATCCCATGATTGACGAAATCACTTGGGCCGCGGCCTCGGTACGTCCGGCACTGGTTCGTTCCGGTATGATTTCAATATCCTTCACCGAATCATCGGCCATATGCAATGAAAACACGACCATGGCTTTGTTCCTACCTCTAGGCTTCGCATCCCTCTGTGCAGGAGAACTCCCTCGAACGAAATGTGCGACTTCAATCCGATCAACATCACTCGGATCAATGCGCTTGCGCTTCACAAACCAAAACAACCCTATGGTGTAGAGGATCGTGTGTGTGTGTGGATCGAAATCCCACTTCTCACGATATCCCATACCGGCCAGACCGAGCAGGAGAAACAGGAGCGGGACCAAGGAGCTCAATGAAAAGGATCCGTCGATCAAGACGGAGACGAATCCATAAGTCATGAAGAGGGAAAATGTCGCATACATCCACCTGGTGGAGTTCGTCACCGCATAGGTGACCGACCCATCGCGATTTCGTTTTATTTTCATGTGCATCATTACCATCTCCCTATTTCCAAATCCGTGCTATTATAATAACGGTAATGTCGTTTGGAGGAAAGTATCGAGAAGATATGGAACCTTTTTCGTAGTAGTGATGAAGGGGGTTCCAGTCGAGTCATGATAGTCAATTTTCCTTGATTATTAGGATTCTTTACTGTACTCTATGGTGAACGCATATATTTCATAAGGAGATATGTATATGAAAAAAGTCTTATCAATTGCATTAATCATTCTCCTTGTCGGTGCCTTATTTGTTTCCTGTGGAAAGAAAGAAGAGGCCGCCAAGGTTGAGACACCTGCAGCACCAACTCCCGCCCCTGCGGCTCCAGCTCCGGCTCCTGCAGCTGAGGCCCCGGCTCCCGCGGTAGAGGAGGCTCCGGCACCAGCGGTTGTTGAAGCTCCAGCGGAAGAAGCGCCCGTGGTCTTCAGATTGGTCAACGGTGCCGAGCCCGAGAGCCTCGATCCCCAGATGATCCAGGGAGTTCCCGAGCACCGCCTCTACGAGGCTATCTTCGAAGGTCTGATGGTCTACGATCCCGAGACCGCCGAAGGTATCCCCGGATTGGCGAAGAGCTGGACCGT
>CAYZJV010000067.1:0-16172 GCA_964478945.1 uncultured Spirochaetaceae bacterium
CAAAAACACCCCGAAAATGCATACGAACGAGGAGCTCGTTTTAATTTAAAATACTCAAATCAATCTTATAGGCCGTCATTCTCAGGTGAACGAGGTTAACGTGCACCTTTTGCCAGGGGCAATTATTATTTTTGCTACCAAACCTGAGAATGCCGGAAAGTTTGAAATCTGAACCATCCCTGATTCGAGAAGCTTGATCTCGACCGAGTCCTCACAAAACTTCCACTCGATTTGAGTCGGATCATAATCCCCTATTGAAAAAGTGATTGAATTGATTTCTCTTTCGAAAGAATGTACTACTATAAGCAAGGAATGCTTCTGTTGGAACAACACCACTTGGTATCCCTCAGGTTCTAGATACGAGTCAACCTTCTCCCGAATCACCTTGATGTGTGCATTTCTGATCCACTTCTGCGAAGTGTCCTGCAATCGAATTGCATACTTCAATATATCCTTTTGCCAATCTTGAAGTTTATCAATATCACCACTGAGGCACATGATCCCAAGAAACGCGGAGGAGAGGGAATAATGCATACGTCGCGAATCATCCAAGGCTCGTAGCACAGTCCATACCAGCAATTGTTGCGGTTGCACCATATGATACTCATTTGCGACAATCAAAGGTATGCTGGAAATTTCATGTGCATCTGTGGCAGAATTGATGGAAGTGAGTGAAACCATATGCGGTTCCACACGAAGTCCTCCGGCAGCACAATTTTCAATCAACAAATCGGGAAAATCCTCTCCTAGCCGTTGAAGAAGGAGCGTCAAACCTTGCATATGGTTCCTTAGCCCTTCCCCGAGCGATTCGGCTCCATCCACACCGATCCCCACCGATTCGTTCACATCCAACTTCAGATATCCCATACCACAAGTAATGATGATATCCCCTATCCGATGTACCAGATAGTCGACCACTTCCTTCTTTCGCAAATCCAGAAAACGTCGTGAACCAACTTGTATGGGGGCCCCATCCTTATGCAACAACCAATTATGATGTTCCCATAATTCTGAAGATGGACCCACGACTTCCGGTTCAAACCATATCCCTGGAACCAAACCTCCCTTTCGTATCTGGGCACAAGACTTTGCGAGGCCTTCGGGGTATCGGCTTGTGCCAGGTATCCAATCGCCCTGCCCTTCAGCCCAAAGACCACCTTCATCCGCATACCATCCCGCGTCTATAACGAAATATCTCACTCCCAGTTCCTTACAGAAGGGAAGTAATTGCTGTACCGTCCGCTGGGATGTTGCTCCCCACACGGAACACCAATCATTGAAGATCACACCCGGATAGAAACCATCCATATGTTTCCCCACCCTTGACTCAAGCGGGATACGCTGGGAAAACTCGAGAAAATCTTGGGAAACAGAGGTGCTCAGCAATGCGGTTGGAAGAGTCAGGGTCTCGTGAACCTGGAGAATCTTAGTCCAATGTCCAAATTCATGATCTGCAAAACCCCCAGATATGCTGACGTAATCATCTTTTGCGGTAACCTCAATTTGCCAAGAAGTGGGACATGCAAGTTTACATCCCCAAAATACCCCAACTATCTTATCTTCCAAGGCAATGATGGGAAACCAACGCATATTGGGTACCGAACCAGCTTGTCCGAACCGCTCGCATCGTAGCGCATGGTGAGACCAGGAGGATTCTAGTCCTATAGTCTCCAAGGTTTCACTCACCACCCTTCCTTCGGTGGACCAACCTCCCCGCATGCGATGCATGCACAGACGTTGACTTTGCGTCGACTCCGCATACGGGGAAAGAAACCCAAGATTGCAGCCTTGTGCCATCGTGAGTACTTGGGGCGACGATCCTTCGTTTCGCAGTTGAGAGACTATACTCAGGTGGGTATCTCCCCTACAATGCTTCAGTTCGTGAATACATTTCATTCCAGTACGCTCATTGAGCGAAACGGTGGTGACGGTAGTCGAGAATTCGCCAATATCCACACTCTGGTCCACAAAACGACATAGATCGCTTTCAAGGTTGTTTTTTTGCGTAATTCCAGAGGCGAGCCCCGATGGGGCTACAGAACCAACGATCGAATACGCTACCAACGGTTCAACACGGAACGAAGGGGAAGCGCCTACTCCGATCCCATCGGTATAGTTTTTCACTTCCCGAACGTTCCTAAGATCGGTGCGGTGCATCTCCACGCAATCGGAGACTGATACGGGATGGATGAGCAACCCGATCTGGGAAGTCGAGGTATCGAGAAGGTAGCTGACAGTCATATCGCCGAAAGTGAAAGTGGAATATCGTTGGATGTTCGTCATCACCTCAATCCGTTTGTCAGGGCGTCATGTGATCCAAACCATACTCCCTGCCCGGCATCGTAGTGCCAATAATCTCCTTGGATATCCAATGAATTCTTTGCCCATCCATTCTCCACCAAGGCGGAGGTCTCTTCCCAACTTTTTATTCCACTGATCGCATCATACGCCTTTACATTCAATGCACCTACCGCGCAAGCCATTTTGATCGATTGTTCTATTGAGAGACCTCTTACCAACGACGATAGGAATCCCGCGATACTCGAGTCACCTGAGCCGGTTGCCGAGACAACCGGTTCAGCATTGAAGCTCTCCTCATGCAATTCACGATCAGCCCAGTTGGTGAGATCAGCAGGCTTGCACCTTCCGATCTGAGAAAGACATTCCTTTGATGCGGTACGTATGGAAAAACCCTTTACGCCACATTTTACCACAACGATTTTCGCTCCCATCGAAAGAAAGCGTGTGCTTATTCGCGGCAAATCATTGATATTCAGATGTTCCAGCATATCGGTGTTCGTTGCCTTGGCGCGCAAAGAATCGTACAAATCACGATCCACCATGAAGGAGGATTCCTCGATACTTGGCAGGAAAATGTCTACATATGGCAATACCGATTCCAAAATGCCTTCCCAATTCGCTTGGGCCGATTCACTGCTCGGATCAGGCAATGATAGATCCAGACTTGTGGTAACCCCACGTTCCTTTGCACGTCTGAAGATCGTTACCAATTCCTTTCCATCCTCCAAGAACATTCTTCTCATCAGAGGGGGATATCCGAAATGGAAGAGATCGGCGTTTCCTATCAATTCATAATCCAGATCATTGGAATCGAATGTATCGTTCGCACCGGTACAGTGGAGAAAAATCCTATCCACCCCCTTTGGAACCAGCGCAACGGTATAACTGGTATCTACTTCAGGGACTTCTTGAAGATACGAAGTCACATCGTAGTGCGAAAACTGCTCAAGAATTCCCTTCCCAATATAGTCCTGCCCAATTTTGGCCATGAGTGCAGTATCGATTCCCAAAAGCGAGAGAGCGATGCCGGTATTCGATACCGGACCACCAGTCGCTATGGTCATACCACCCATGTTGATTAATTTCCCCGGCACGAAAAGCTTGCTCATATCGGTGGGTGTGGCCGATGGAAATTGTGGAGTGAGGTCGAGACAAAGGTGTCCTGCAACGATGACTTTGGGTGAATGTTTCATGTGGTAGCCTCTCTTAGTTGTAGTGTGACAATTTCACAGGGACCCAGGTCAACCAGAACCGATTTACCATCCCTGGATACAGATCCGAGTATGTTCTTCCCATCGAAAGATACATGGTTCGCCAAGGTTGCCGACCAATGTATGGACAGAGTACACGATTGTGGTGCATTGGACGCATTCCACAATCTCACCAGTACATTCGCATCATCATCCGGAGGAAGAATGGCTGAAATCCTTACCATGGGATTGTCGGTACTGAACATACTATGGGTACGACTGAGCGTTCCTTTTGGTGACGAACTGAATTGGTACACCAGTGGATCAAGATGATAGGATTCCGCCACTTGAATCAAAGGGACCTCGTCCGGATCATTTCCATGGGGGTACAGGGCATACTGGTATTCGAGTTTCCCCAATGATTGCCCCCCCTCCTGATTTTCGTAGGTGGTATACGTTCTGAATTCAGTACATATCTTGTTCCGTACAGACCTGAAGGCGGTGAGCACCAAATCACTGCGAACCTCGTCCGTTTCCACTCCATATTCAAAAAAACTGTCGGTTAGTACTGCGAGAGCCGAATCCCCTCCGGTTACATCCACAAAACTCCTCATGGGATGTGTTTGCATGTCAGGCCAGTACCCATGGGCATCCCCAGGAATACCTGTAGGTTCCGCGGGGCGAGCATCAAGGTGAAAATGACTCATCGAAACCGAGTGTGTGGCATGAAATACAAGGGGGAACCTAATCCTGACCCGATGGTCCTTTGCCCTGTTCTCAATGGTCGTCTGAATTCGAAGAAAAAGCTCATCTCTTCTGAGGGAAAGTATATGACGTACGGTCAACGGAACCAGATGTGCATTGCGCTGTCCTTCATTCGTCAATCCCCGATGCGATAAAATTGCTTCCGAGGGAACCATGATATCCAGATCAATTGCGATCTGCCCTTGTTCGGGGCCATTGGAGAGCTGTGTAATGCAGGCACGGGTTCCTGTGGATAGGACAGTCCCACCAGAATATGGAGGAGAATAGACCCAATAGTCTCCCACATCGCCTGCGTCTTCCATGATCAACAAATCGGTATATGTCAGTCCTCGTACCTTATCTTCAAGACAGAGGGTTCCATTGTGTTGCACAGTTGCCTTGAGATATGCGTTCTCCAAATAATTTCCATATCCGATGGGAGGTTCCTTACATACTCGTGCAGGAGGCCAAATACGATTACGTGTATAAGTCTCATCGATTCGTACAGTAAAGACTTCCCAACCGTAAGGAGGGAGAATCGAAGTGGTGACAAGTCCTTCGATACGCTGACAATCAAAGGTCCACGGTCTGGCATCCGGATCATCAATTGCAGCCAAACGTTCCTGTCGGTTCTCTATTTGTACCGGATAGGCTTTCTGTGTCGAGTCTACAAGCGAGATATCCCATGCATGCTCCGATAGTGGAATATCGAGTGAGATGGATATGGTCGATCTACGTGCAAACGGAAACGGATTGTAGACGAACAGAAGGGTTTCATCACGTGATAGGGTTCCAGTATCGATCAACTTCAGGATTTCCCCAACTGCACCATCGGTCAAAACGGTGGTCAGTTCCTCAACTTGACGAAGCCGATAATTGGTGTCTTGCGAATTCTTGTCTTGCCCTACTCCATTTATAGAATCGTGGCAATGGGCTTTCAAAAGATATTCCCAGGCCTTCTCCCTAAAATTTTCCGCATAGGGGATCGATACCCCCAATAGAGCTGTCCATGCAAGCAGAGGCTCGGCGATCCTGGTAAGCAACATCTCACATCTGGCGTTCAACTGCTTGTTTCCTATCCGTACGGCTAAAGCGTTTCCTGTGACGGCGGCAGCAGGTCCATCGCGGAGCTCCCCCTCCACAATCTGCAGCTCATTCTCGTCAAGCCGCTCCCGCAATAATGCGGCATAGGTTTCCAATGATCCATGAAGTAGCTCCATACCACATTGTCCCGCATCCTCAAGGATTCGAGGCAATATGGTTTGTGGTAGTGTCGCATCGGATCCGTCGAGAAGGAGACGCAACTCGGGAACCTTGGTCTTCCCATAGGCTTCCCAAGCCTTTTCCATAGCTTCGGGAACTTCCTGCTTATGGTAGGAACCACTTCCCACAAGCGTGTGGTAATCCTCATCCTTACGATCGTTCCGAGCTGATTTGAATACTGTTGATGTACCCCATCGATAACGATACTCGTCTTCCTTATACCGAATTCCATAACGAATCGGAATATAGGCATTGAAGAAGAAATTCGCCCGGGCATCATCACCCAGACGTGAAGTGAGTACTTGTGTCCCGTCGGGAGCACACCAAAGGAATTCGATATCCGGAACCCTCTCTGGGGAGACGTGTTTGGCGGTGATTATGAAATCCAGACCAAATCCATAGTAAATTTGGGGCATTTGTGCGCTTTGGCCCCAACCGAATGTGGTATAGGCGATCGTAGGGTTGTACCCCAGTTCCCTGCTCAAGGCCATACCTTTTGTAAGGTTGCGGATAAGGGTCTCCCCTCCCACTGGATAAAGATCCGGCAACGTATACCAAGGTCCGACTGCGATTCTCCCTGCCTTGATAAGATTCGTCAATCGTGCTCTTTGGTGTGGAGCCATTTCAAGATAATCCTGTAGCATTACCGATTGACCATCGAGCACCATGTGGGTGAACCGCTCATCCTTTTCCAGCAGTTCCAGCAGGGAATCCATGAAATGCATCAAGTGGTACCTGCTGGTCCACATGGGAGTTCTCCATTCCCTGTCCCAATGGGTATGGGTTACTACAATCCCAAGACCCTGGAAGTGATCGTCTTTGATCGTCATACCCTCTTTCCTTCTTCTATCATAGCCAAGATATTTTCGTCTGGGGTCTCCCCTCCCACCTGATCTCCGCTTCCGATGATGAGGCGGTGGCTCATGCCGGTATCTCGTGCAGCCTTTTTAATCTGGGCGACCTCGGAGCGAACTGTCGATCTCGTCCCTCGTATAAGGGTATCGATGGTATGTACATTCCCATTGAAGGTAACCTTCCTATCCAATATGGTCATGGCTTCAACCAAACTTGAATATCCTTCGAGATCGCCACCGGGTGGTCGTTCGAAGGGACATACACAATCGGCACCGATTTCTTTCAAATCTTCAATTACGTCCATGCATTTCCCGTGAAAGTGGATATGCACAAGTTTACCCAAATCATGAATCGCCTGTACCACATTGATCAGCAGAGGCTTGTCCCATTTTCGCCACAGCTTGGTTCCAAGTAGGGAAACACAGCTGTATGAACATCCGATGACAAAGCTCTCCATATCACAGGAGGTGACGACATGGGTCGCCAAAGCGATCAAATGCTGTTCATACCGTGCTCGTAGAGAGAGCAACATCGGCTCTAACGCTGGATCCAGGAAGTCGAATACCGCTGCTTCGAACGCACCATGTCGGTTGGCTGCGTAGAAATCGAAGAAAGGAACCCCAAGCCACCCTTCCAGGAGATACGCCTCCCCCACTTCATCAAGTGCCGTTCGAACCTTTTTGCTATCTAGTGTTTGCACCGATTGTCCAAAAAGATACTCCATCCATACCGGAAGATCGTTGACTATATCCTTCACTGGGGCTTCGACCAACCAAGAGGGATTTTGGGCGGTATAGCGGATGGTTTGCGAAAACTCCCTACCACGGTAGTGAACCACCTTTCGCGTCTCCAAGGTTGTACTATCGATTCTTAGATCCTTGATGACAATCTTGGCTTCAGGATTGGAGAGTTCCAGAAACACAGCTCCCCATCCTTCGCATGCGAATGTGGTAAAAACTTCCTTCAATGCAATATGAAAAGGAACTTCTCGTTCGAAGGTGATGAGATCGGTACCCAGAAAACGAGCGGGATAATATATCCAGAATTCCGGGGCAACAGGAGGTCTCTCTTGAGGGATACCGCGGTAGGCATCCAACATCCGCTGTCTCGGAGTAGAAGGATTCGTCACCATGGGAGCTTTTCCGTAGTTCCATTGGCACTGCTGGCAACCATTGTCTCGATCAGCCGATCCACATGGTACCCGGTATGGATGGATTGTATGGTCTGCGAACCGGATTTGATATCTTTATGGAATGCTTCGATTGCGAGTGTGAAGGGAGACACCGGATGGTATTGATAGGTACTCGACTCTCCACTCTCCCTTTGGTACACCAGGACCGAAGACTTCGATTCCACATCATCCCACAGGGAACTCTTCCAGTTGAGTCGTCCCTTGGTACCGATGATTTCGAATCCCTCATCCCACCCGTCACCAAGGAATCCATTGAATGGAAGAGGATGCGCCAAAGCTTCAAATTGGACTTCATTGCCACCAATCTCAAATGTTGCGGTGGTCTTCACATCATAATCAAGATAATCGGGACGAACCTGATGTGCTCGTACCTTCTCGGGAAGGCCAAGCAGGAAGCAGATCAAATCGAGGATATGGCTTCCGCCGCAATGGAGAATTCCACCACCATACCGTTTCACCACCTCACTCCTTCCATCTTTGCCAATTCTAAAGAATTCATCAGAGGGGATCCCATTCCAAAGGTCACCCCACATTTGACGAGTGAAGAATCGGGCCGAGATCACCTGCCCGATTTCTCCAAGCAGTGACTTGGCCTTGATCACCGAGGGAATGTAGCGTTTCATGTATGAGGTGAACAACATCTTTCCAGTCCGCTGCGCAGCCTCCGTGATCGCCAAGGAATCCTGAGCTGATTCACTAAGGGTCTTTTCGCAGATCACATGCTTCCCAGCTTCAAGGGCTTCAATACAGATCTTTCGATGAAGGTTCGAATTCACCACGACGTGAACGACATCGATTGCCTCATCCTGTAGAACTTGATGGTAATCGGGTGTGGGGATGGCCCCTGTCTGTGCAGCCACCGCTTTGGCAGCCTTGGGATTCATATCACAGGCATAACGAAGTTCCGACCCCACCATACCAATACCGTCCACGTGGTATTTGCTGATATTTCCGCAACCTATGATTGCCGCATGCAATGTTCTCATAATTTTTGATCCTTCTAGGTCTACTGCGCTGGATATGGGGTATGTGCATACCCCTCGTTGAATCGATGCAACACATCGAGCATCGTATGATAATTTTGTAGTGGCATCCCAGGGAAAATGGTATTCGAAGTACTGAAGATATACCCGCCCCCTTTGGAAGCATTTTCTAGACAGTACCCGGCGGATTCCTTGATTGCCGTATTGGGACCATCTTGAAGAAGTGAACACTGTACGTTGCCCATAAGGGCAAGTTTGCCGTGTGTCATCGATTTAACTAGGGCGATGTCGACTCCAGCCATGGGATCGATCGATTGTAGACAATCGGCTCCCATCGAGATGAGACGATCAAGAATCGGCATGATGAACCCGTCGGTGTGGAGAAATACGAGCAGACCGGCTTCCTTGGCAAAATCCACCTGCCTCTTAAGATATGGGAAGATGAGTTCATCCATCAGTTCAGGATTGATGAACGGTCCGGCATTGAAAGCGATATCATTGGGAATAAACACGAAATCGGCACCTGCTTCAGCGTGGGAGGCAATCAAATCACATGCATGTTCACACATACTCGCGGCACGACGATGCAATGTTTCCCGATCCTCGAACAAATCGATGGCGAATTGTTCCCAATCCTCCACGCTTTCGATGGAAAGCACACTATGTCCACACATTCCACCCACCAGAACCCGCGTACCGAAATGTTCCACAGCCACTTTCACCGCTTGGGAATCCTCCCATGGGTTGTACACTGCCAACGCATCCCATTCGTAGGTATCGATGATGTTCCCGTAGATCTCCATGCAAAGATCCAAAGCATGTGAGCGTTCCTTTGCGTCGAAGGTTTCCCAATCGACTTGTGCAGGGAAGCGTAAACCGAACGCTTCCTGTTCGAGTTCAAACATACTCTCGAAATGAGGTACTCGATCGACTGGTTCAAACCGAAGTGTTCGGAACATTCGCTGTCGGCTATCCATTAGTCGTTGTTCCTCCCCACCACCACTTTAAGCGCCGAAGGATCATGTGTTGCCACTGAAAGGGCCGTATCGATTTCAGAAAGAGGGAACCGGTGACTGATCAGTTGCTCCCCGGGGACCCTTCCTTCATTGAGATACGAAAGCGCCAATGGGCCAAACATCGCCGGGGATGCGAAAGAAGCACGCAACTGCAGTTTCTTGAAATGAAACTTATTAGCATCAAAACTGAGGGTAGCTGCCGATCCATGTCCAATGCCGATATAACTTATCACTGCTCCCTTCGCAGCGATATCGATGGCACTTGCGATTACCGGTGGTGGTGCGGTCACCAAAATCCTGTCAATATGTTGACCTTGCAATGCATCTTGTAGATTTTCATGCTCGGCATCAATGAACCGGTCGATACTCAAGGACTCCGCCACTTTCTTTCGCGCAAATTTACTGGCGAAATCACTCACGTAGACTCTTCTCGCACCTTTCATCCTTACCAAAGCGCTTGCCATCAACCCGATGGGACCTTGCCCGATAACAAGGACGTTACTGGTTGTGGTGATGTCGCTGAGACGACAAAGATCGATTGCCACACCAAGAGGCTCCTGTAAGGTTGCCACAGAGGCATCCATATCATCATAGGGAATAACGGAGATGGCGGGAGCCACCATCTCTTCCGCAAACCCGAATTGGTCAAGGTAATAGAAGCTTTGGATATCCGTACAAAGTTCCTGTTTCCCATTCTTGCACATGGCACAATGTCCGCACGGGGTAGCGGAATCGAGCACCACCTGTTGTCCCAAATGCAAATTGGTCACTCCTGGTCCCAAGGCGGAGATGGTCCCGGCAATTTCATGACCGAATTTGTGGGGCATACTCTCATCATCATGGATATCGGTACCACAGATACCGCAAGCATCGATACGTATGCGTACTTGATTCTCCTGCGGTTGAATCCCTTCGACTTCCTTCAGCGCAACTGTATCCCTATTTCTATATGCGACCAACATACGATACCTCCTATCCTTTAACCGCACCGGCAGTAAGCCCTTCGATAAAATATTTCTGCATGAAAACGTACATAACCAGTACCGGAATCGAGACTAGGAACACCAGAGAGAAGATCTGATCCCACGCGGTGCTGTACTGGCCTATCGCCCGGTAGATACCAATCGTGACCGTGTAGGTTTTGTCGCCCAGTATGATGAGAGGGTTCAAGAAATCGTTCCATATCCAAAGAAAGCAGAAAATGAATACACTTGCGACAGCCGGTTTCATCAATGGGAAGATGATCTTTGAATAAATGCTGAACGCACCTGCACCATCAAGATATGCCGACTCGTCGAGTTCACGGGAAATGGTTTTCACATACCCGACGAATACGAAGCAACTGAAGGGAACATACCAGCCGATGTTCCGCAATACGAGACCCGAGTATGTGAACATCAACCCTAGGTTTCGGAGAATCTGTACGATGGAAAGGAGGATCGATTCGGGAGGAATGATCAAACCCGCGAGCATAAGGACGTAGAACACCTTGAGGATAGCATTCTCGCGATTGCGGTCCATCACGTAACTGAGCATGCTCGTACATATGATGATTCCCAGAATGGAAAGTCCAACGATCACGATCGTATTGAAGTAAGCCTGAATGATATTGAAATATGGAGAAAACCCATATACTTTCAAGTTTTCCAACGTAAGGGAATTGGCTGAGAACCCAAAAGGATTCTTCATGATCTCGGATTGGATTTTGAACGCATTGATGATGGTGATGTAGATGGGAACGAAAAACACCAAACTGATAACGATGAGGAAAAGGTAAGAAAGTGGTGAGCGTCTTGTTCTCATTTCAGGAAATCCTCCCTTCTCCGTAGTAATTTCGAAATGATAACCGAGAGGATTGAGGTAAGAAGCAACACCCAAGCGGCCATGGCCGAGCCATACCCAAGTTGATTGGCATCAAAGCCGACTTTGAATATTCTAAATGCAAGTGTTTCGGTTTGTCCTACCGGTCCACCAGCGGTAAGGACCAAAGGACGAGGGTACTCTCTCATCGCCGAGGTGAACATCACCAGGACTGCCGAGGTGGTGGATGGCGCGAGATAGGGAAAGATGATGCTCTTGAATCGTTGCCAAGGATTTGCTCCATCAATCGCAGCTGCATCAAAGAAATCGATCGGAATGGTCTGTAATCCGGCAAGATAGATGACCATGCAGAAACCGATATTCTGCCAAAGGGTAAACAGTATCAAAATCATTTTCGCCAAATCCGGTTGGCCGAGAAACATGATCGGTTCCAAATCGAACCATCGCTCTAGGAACTGGTTAACGATTCCAGAATAGCTGAAAAGTGCTTTCCATACAAAACCAGCGGCAATCGGGCTAATCAACAAAGGAATGAAAATCATGGAGCGAAAGAAACTCATACTCCTTTCCTTGCCATTGACCAAGACCGCAAACAGCAACCCAAGCACATTACTGAACAAAGTAATAACAACGGAGAATACGAGAGTGAAACGAACCGAATAGAGAAATTGCATGTCGGTGAATGCACGGATGTAGTTTTTTAATCCGACAAAATCCCAACTGGGGGCGACTCCATTCCAATTCGTGAAACCATAATATACTGTCAACCCGATGGGCAGGGCCATGAAGGTGAGGTAAATCAGCATACCGGGGCATACCATCAGGCTTTTCTGCAGATCAAGTCGTTTATAGTCCATCCCGTATCTCCGTAGTTGTTACACTTGGAGGTAGCCCAAACAAATGGTGTTCTACCTCCACTTATTCGCTATTGCTGGACAATTCACATGGACTGATTCACGTCCCAGTAGTTCTCAAGTTCGGCAAGCGCAGCGTCCACGGTACCACCGGTCAACAACATCTGTGCAGCACGTGTCATGGCATCGGTGAATCCATCGGGAGGATTGGCTCCCACCGGGTGGTTGTAGTTGTTCGTCATGACCGTTGCCGCCTTGTAAAGCTCATTTATCTCTTCCTGGATATAGGTCATATCGTACGCATACGCTTCAGGATTCTTCATATCGGAGAAACCACCTTCCAATTTCAAGCGCTTGGAGACCGGATATGGATCGAGTCCCATGTATTTGGCAAGTGCGATCGCAGCTTCAGGATTGTCTGTGGTTGTGCTTACACCGTAACCGTTGCGGTTTGCGATAGCGGCCATATAGGCTCCACCATCTTTCGTAGGAGGCGTGATCACGCCAATTTCGAAATCAGCCGCAAGTGCCTCAGGAGCTCCGGAAAACCAACTTCCCATCGGATACATTGCCGCTTTTCCATCAAGGAAGAACTGTTGTGACGCATTGTAGTCAATCGCCGGGGCACCCTTGTAGATATAGCCCTTGTCATACATATTCTTGAATCGGGTCGCCGACTCACGCCAATCTGCATCAAAGAAGGAGACCTTTCCTTCATTGCGATCCCGATACCATACCGTGTTGTTGTAGAATACCTGGGGTGCTGCCATGATTGAAAGCACGAAACCGCTTGTCCAGTCTGCTCCGGCTACTGACATCGGGACGATCCCAGCTTTCAAAAGCTTTTCGCACACCGCGTCGAATTGGGCTTGGGTCTTGGGAAGTTCTGTTATTCCAGCCTTCTCAAACAAAGTCTTGTTGTAGTAGATCAAGCCGTGCACCAAAGTAATTGAATCGTACGTGTAGAGATTACCGTCTTCCTTGATCATACCTTTAAGGTTTCTCAACTGTTCCACGTCCTCATCGATCGGCAATGGCATCAACGCACCGGCATCGATAAACATATCTTCGGTAAATACATGAACCACATCCGGAAAGTTGCCTGAGGCGAGTCGGGTCCGTAAGAAATTATCGGCCGTACTTTCACCGGTGATCGCCTGTACGAGGTTTACCTTGATATCGGGATACGATTTGTTGAAGTTCGCAACCAGATCCTCCCAATATTCGACGGTGAGGTTGGGAGTAACCCAGATTTGGAAGTCGATCTCCGCACCCTCAGCCGACTTTTCCACTTCCGCACTTCCTGCCGAAAAGACAGGAGCGACAAGTGCCAAGCACATCAAAAGAACCATTCCTACTTTTTTCATGATCCCTCCATTTTGTTTTGATAATTCAATACTATCCCATATTCACCATATGTCAACAAAAATGTGGTTTCATAATTTACATATTAACTATCTAATGCAGATTATTTGGTTAATATTAATAATATTTTAACCAAATAACGACGTATATGATGGCTTTCAAGAGGTTTCCCGCTCAATGAGAATAGCTGGAAACACACTATGGGTAGGACGCATGCGTTTCTTGGAAATAATTTCCTGCAACATTCCGGCAGCTTCAGATCCCATTTGGAATGGATTGTAATCGACAGCTGAAATCCTTGGATAGGAGATCTGCCTACTGATAACCCCCCCACCTAGACTCACCACCTTGCAGTCTTCGGGAACTCTCACTTGTAGTTGCTGCAATGCGATGATAACCCCTCTTGCGAGCACATCGTTGGGGGTGATGAATCCATCCACCTTGGTACCAGAAGCCAGAATCGAACGGGCGATCCTTACCCCCTCCTCGATACTGGTTTCCTCCGCATGGATCAAATTCTCCTCAAGCCATGGAAGGTCACGTTCCTCATGGGCGAGATGGAACCCCTTGAGAATCTGTGAGGACTGTTTCATTCCTTTGTGGCTGTCGATGTAGACAATTCGCTTACACTCCTTGGCCAACAACAACGATGAAGATTGGTACGCGGCACTCACTACGTCCATATCAACATAATATGTGGTATCCTCACTATTTGGAGACCCTATCAACACATGAGGTATTCCACGAACACCCAACATTTCCATGAAATTTTCGTATACCTCATCATCACCGGGATTGAGGATGATAAGCCCCCTCACGGACTCGATGAATTTCAACAAGGCGGGATCCTGGGCATCCCCAAACTCATCAAGCCGGTGATAGACGAGGAACTGGCCACTTGCTTTCAAGGAATAATGGATCCCCTCTTGGATCGATATGACGAAGGTGTCTTCATCGGGTTGCACCCGATTGGGCAACACCAGAAATCCGATAAACGAATTTTTGGCACGGTCCTTCTCGCTCTTCGAAGAACGATTGTCGAGATACCCAAGATCCGCAGCAATTGAGCGAATCTTATCGGCGGTCTCCTTGCTCACCTTCCTTTTCCCATTGAGGACATACGAGACGGTGGCCCGGGAAACACCCGCTGCACTTGCAATATCTTCCAAAGTAATATGCTTCTTCACTCACTACTCCTCTACATATCATACACTATTTTACGTTGACTGCAAATTCAATTTACATGTAACCATAAATATTCGAATTCTTTTAACAATATGTAACTTTCATGATAGACTACTACAAGCTGTTGCAAAAGGAGAATACCCATGAGGAGACTCAGATACAAAGGAAATGATAAATTCATCGTTGAAACGGTGTCGGATCCATCACCCGGACCAAACGAAGTGGTGGTGAGTCCACAAGTGGCCGCACTTTGTGGAAGTGACCTTCATATCAAAGAACAACATGATGTTGAATTCGCGAAGAATCCACATCACGAACCAAAGACACCAAGCCATGAACCTGCAGGAACAGTAGTAAAGATAGGAATTGGCGTGACGAATGTAAAGGTCGGTGATCGTGTGGCGGTATACCACAAGGTAGGGTGTATGGCATGCGAGTCTTGCAATAACGGGGAAATAGTGATGTGCGACCATGGCGGAGCGCTGAGTGCGGAATATGACGGAGCCGCTGCAGATCTCCTGGTAATCCCGAAAGAAAATTGTCTCCCTCTCCCACAGCGATTAAGCTTTGAAGATGGCGCAATCATGATGTGTGCCGGAGGTACAGCCTACAGTGGCTTGATGAAAGCCCAAGTAACCTCTGGAGAGACAGTGGCCGTATTCGGCTGTGGACCAGTTGGCCTAGCGACGATCATTCTGGCAAAAGCAATGGGAGCTAAAGTATACGGAGTAGATATTTCCGAATCGAGATTGGAAATGGCAAAAAAGGTTGGAGCGACAGGAACCATCAATTGTAAAGAAGACGTTTTAGAAGAAGATGTCTATGATATGATCCATGGGTTTACCGTTCCGGCGATGACCACGGTGAAGCTCCTACGTGAGTATACTGAAGGAAGAGGTGTCAATTGTGTGATCGAATGCTCCGCGTCGAAACAAGCCCGAATCAATGGAATCGATGCCTTGGCGAGACATGGAAGAATGGTGCTGTTGGGTATCAGCAACCAATTCAGGGACCAATTCAAATTCCAACAGAGCCTTGAACCGGAGAAACTCATATTCAAGGAATTGAAGGTTTTCGGAAGCAACGTCTTCCCACTCCCCTTGTATCATCAAATGGTACGCTTTATGGTAACCAACAATGTCTCATTCTCACCAATGATCACCCACCGGTTCCCACTAGAAGAAGGGGAAGAAGCCTTTAGGGTAGCAGCTCTCCCCACTAGTGGAAAAGTGATTATTTCATGGGAATGAAGTGTATAAGGTTATGCTGTCAAACCCAACATACTCTTGATGATAAGTACTATGCAAAGAAGACAATGCAGTTCTTATAATATCTACTCTTTTAATTCAACAAGATAGAACGAAATCTGTGTGCATAGGAAATAACGAACATGTGGTGCCCAG
>CAYZJV010000068.1:0-15496 GCA_964478945.1 uncultured Spirochaetaceae bacterium
TCCGCCTCGGACAACTCCACACCTGCAGATAATCCGACATCTTCGAGAATGACCGAGTTGTTTCGCTTGTCGAAGATATGCAATGCAATGCGTCCTTCGAGACTTTCCAGGATCTTGCGCTCCATCTTTCCCTGCCTTGGAGCGGCAAGATGGGCCGATGATCCCGTTTCGGCCGTGAACTTGATGATATGGTGTCCATCTTCGATCACCACCTTCGCCTCCCGATCCGATACCTCGAGTGTGGTGATCTTGGCACCGGTGTAGGTACCGAAACGGATGAGACGATTTCCGACTTGCACAAATCCAAGAAAACCGGTGAACACTCGCCCAAGGAAAGGGATCTCGGCTACGCTGAGCATGCAGGAGATATCCTTCGAGGGAAACCCATTGGATTGCATCCATATCCATGCACGGGGAAAGGAAGTTCCCCAGTCCTTCTCGATATATCCGTTGCCGTCGGTAAAATCGAATGGACGATCATCCAATCGCAGGACTCCCTTCAACCCATGGTATGTCGATACCACACCATGGAAGCACTCCATGAAAGGCACATAGGCATACCAACCCATGATGCCGGGAGCTGCCAATGTAACTGGGAATGGATGGATCTCGTCATGATCGATGCGGCCTTTCAATGTGATGGTATCGCTTTCGATGTCGAGATCGATGAACGATCGGGAGAATCTATTCTTCCCGATGGTGATATCCAACTCCTTGTCATCCGCATGGAATGAATCGAAAGGGTAGGTGACATAGCGACTCTTCCCATCCATATTGGTGAAGACTTGGATGAAGGCATGTCGATCCATTTCACTTTCTCCAAAGGCAACACCTGGAATGATGGCCAGGACCCGGCCTTCCTTTGCCATCTTGAAGTACCAACCTTCGAAGTAGGAGGTCTTCCTTTTTCGTCCTTGGAACACATGGGGATGGAATAGGGAATATAGACTCACCGAAGTCCTCCTTTCATATTTTGGAAAGATCATACCATGCACAGGAGAGTACCGTCCAAGCAAGTTCCGAAAAATGTTACGAATTTGAAATTTGGTGGTGGTTTGCAATGTACAGTTCTTGACAAATCTACTCATTTGCAATATGAATGAATAAAAAATAATTCATTCATACGAGGCTGCCAATGGAAGACAAGAAGACTGCGATTCACGATTGTGCAAAACAACTGTTTGTGGAGAAAGGATTCAAAGCTACCAACATCTCTGAAATAGCCAAACAGTTGGATATCGCGGTGGGAACCTTTTATCTCTACTACCCATCAAAGGAACTGCTGTTTATGGAGATATTCCTTGAGGAGAATGCGAAATTGAAACGACGGATCCTCTCTGAAATCGATGAAACACAAGAACCCATGGCAGCGATAGGCCATATGCTTGCGATGAATTCCGCAGCGTTTCAGACCAACCCCATCCTTGCGCAATGGTACAACAAAAAGGTCTTCACAAAGATTGAAAGGATCTACCGCGAGCAGCATGGGTTGGATGCCGTCGATTTCCTCTATGATTTCTTCTTGGAATTGATCGGCAAATGGCAAGCACAAGGGAAGATGAGGAACGATATCGAACCCAAGATGATCATGGCCATCTTCACCGCCATCATCAATGTGGATGTACATAAGGATGAAATAGGCATCGAGTATTTTCCACAGATACTCACAATCATGACCGAACTGATCATGGGTGGACTCATGGGGAAAGTGGTGCAATGAAACGCTGGGAAACCCACGCTACGCATGGGTTGGGGATGGATACTCTCTTCTCATGGAACATGTGTGGTACGGGACATCACCTTACCAATGCCATGGTGGGGGAGGAACTGTCACGATTGGAAGGATTGCTCAGTCGGTATGATTTCGACAGCGAAGTGGCAAGGATCAACCGAAGTGCAGGTATTGCAGATGTCGAGGTGAGTGATGAGACCATGGAGGTGGTCGAAGCTGCCATCGCCTGTTCGAAAGCGACTGATGGCCATTTCGATGTCACGGTGGGACCGCTGGTCGATCTATGGGATATTTTGCATGCAGGTCAAATTCCCGATGCACAAAGGATAGGGAGTCTACTTCCTCTGGTCGATTATAGGAAGATCAGAATGGATCACGGGAGGAATCGCATTGGATTGGAGGATCGAGGTGCGTCAATGGATCTGGGCGGAATCGGCAAAGGATATGCTGCGAACATCATAAGGACATTATGGGTAACCCATAAAGTCACATCGGCCTTTCTGGATCTAGGCGGCAATGTCTCCACCTTGGGAAACAGGCCCGACGGAGCACGATGGAAGGTGGGTATTCGCCATCCTCGTATTCCCGATTCCCTGATCGCAGTGTTGCAGATCTCCGATATGTCGGTGGTCACTTCAGGAGATTATGAGAGATGCATTGTGGATTGCGGGGGCAACAAATGGCACCATATATTCGATCCACTTACCGGTTATCCATCTTGTTCGGATCTCATCAGTGCAACTGTAGTGCACGCGGATGCCATGCTGGCCGACGCCTTGGCAACCGCAATCTTGGTAATGGGATCGAAGGCGGTCACAGGGATCTTGGAACACTACACCGGTGCGCAGATACTCTTGGTCGATAATAAATTGCGGCTTATGGTAACGGAGGGCCTGTTGCCACACCTGCAACCGGTGGGAGAGAATAAGGAACTGATAATTCTGGAGGATTATACAAATGGTTACACACACAAAACATAAATCAAGGAGAAGATTCATGTGGTGGATAGTAATGGGAATTGTCGTCTTGGTGGCGGCAGGATTGGGAGTCGGGTTGTTGCTCGACGGCCCAAGTAGACGTGAAGCGGCCGGTTTGACCTTTGCGAAGATCGATTTCGACTCACTTCAGGATGGTACCTATACCGGTGAATTCGTGGGTGGGACTTCACACCTGCGCGATACGAAGGTTGCGGTGATGATTGCCGACGGGAACATTGCCGAGGTGAAGGTACTCAAGGGGGCTGTGGACAAAGAGGGAACACCTGTGGAGCTGACCAAGGGGAAAACCATCCAGCAGGTGTTCGATGCGGTTTCGCAAGCAAAGACACTTGATGTCGACGTCATCAGTGGAGCCACACTCACCACCAAGACCCATCTCAAGGCGTTGGAACACGCCCTCAATGCAGCCCAATTGAACTAGCAGGAGACGATGCATCAAGTGGAATGGACCACATGTAGCCTTTTTTCTTTTGTTGTGTTGAGATTTCACCTCTGGTATCATGAAGAAGAAATTTACTGGAAGTGGGGTAGAAATGGAGAAACGCCGTCTCTTTACAATAGTGTTGCTTTGTGTGTTGGTATTGGTGCTTATCGGTTGTGAAGAGAGGATTCCGATCGTTCCCGAGCCGCTCTCCTTTTCCCAGGAGGGTGGTTCCTATTACCGGTCGATAGTGGTTGAGATTACGAGTGAACAAGCCTCCTCCATTCATTACACTACGGATGGGTCCATCCCCACGAAGGAAAGTCCGGTATATCATGAACCACTGATCATCAACACCACCACACGCCTTTCTGCAATTGCCCTTGATGAAGAAGGAATCGTCAGGCAAGAAAAGAAGGAAGATTACCTGATACCTTTGGATACACTCCATTGTCCGTATTTGGATGTGGCGGCGAAGACTATTTACCATGTTTCACCAGTCTACGAATACAGCAGGGATGATGGGGATACGTGGCATTCCTGTGATGGTGCTTCACACCATTTGGAAAGTCTTGAAGTGGGAGACAAGGTGTGGGTACGACACCAAGTGGTCCCTTCCGATTTGCACTATTTGGGAGAAATTCGAGGTACCACAGGATATGATCTGTTTGCAGGTCAAGCATTTCTCGCGCGGTACAACGCTTCAGATGGGAGTATTGATGAGACGGAGGGAGTTCCCTACGACCCCGATCTATCCGACGGTTCGCTTACCATCGCAATCCCTTCTTTGATCAATAGGGGGGATAAATCGTTCAAAGGAACTATCACACTTGAGTTCTATGCATCAGAAGATCCGGTCATCACCGAAGAGGACACCATGATTCTCTCGGTATCGACCTCCGAATTCACCCTTGGTTCGAATGAGCAGTATGGAGCGGTCGCTCCCGGAACATGGCCAACTTCGGCCACTTGGTTTCTGGGACTATTGGATTTGAGCACATTGGTGGCAAACGATGCGGTTGATTTGGTTGGTCCGTATCATATCGGGTACCATATCACCGTATCATCTTCCGATGGACAAGAGATGATGAAGGCGAACAATTGGACGCTTCCCCAACACACCGACAGCGTCTATTTCACCGATCCTTCCGATGGTGATATGATTGATGGAGCCTTCAAGGTGGTGAATTCCTGGGGAGAAGGTGGATCGTGGGAACATGTAGCAGATGGTGCGTATTACCTCTCATTTGAGGATGCACTAACCCTTGGACTACAGATCTTCTATGTGTTCAACAATCCTGACCAGCCGTATCGACCGACTTTACTGGCCAAGTTCGAACTCTCACATGAGGATCGCAGCGCATGCCCGGTGTCGGTGGGGATTGGTGATCCTGCCCATCCCATTATGGAAAAGCGTGTACAATCATTGTATTTTCAAAAAGATGTATCGACTGTCGTATCGGGTGTGTCGCGTCCATATCCCGATCATCCCATGGTGCTCGATGTGAGTGAATTCGCTCCCTATCTCGATACGCACGATCTGTTTCTTAGGGTGGACAACTCGCTCGATGGAGAGCATGATGCGACGGTTTCCGGTTTTTCTCTGGAACTCCATTCGGATTACTCGGGAGCCGATTCGTTGCCGATCATCACAATCGAGGCTTCCGACACACTTCCTGTGACAGTGGAGAAGTCCCAATCAAGAGTGGTTGTGTTGGAAACCGCCGGGGTATTGGATCCGTACCAGCTTTCGCTTGCCCAACCTACCGCACGATCTGTGTCTACAGGCTTCCCTCAGGTGGAACAACGTCCCCTTACAGACGAGGAAATTACGAATATCCTCTCTTTGCAACGTAAGAAAGAACAAAACCTGAGTAGGTCGATGGCCTCTTCACGGTATGGTACTGGAGCTCTCCCATTGAGTGAATCGGATCTTCGCAGTGTGCGTACGATCACATCGTTGGGGTCTTTGTATCGTGAATCGTTGCCTTCCGTAGTGGATCTGAGTGCCTCGCGGTATTTTCCACCAATTGGAAATCAAGGGATCAAGGGATCGTGTGCCGCCTTTTCCAATGCATACTATATCCATACGTACAACGAAGCCCGTGAACATGGATGGGATCTTTCGGGTGCAGAATGGATCCCTTCGGGATCTTCCGGGTATCCATCTCTCGGGTATCAGGATAAGATCATGAGTCCCGATTTCAGTTATCATCTCGTTTCCATGGGACCGGGTTCGAACCATATGAGTATCAATTCATTGCTCCATCGTATTGGATCGGCCACATGGAGCTCCATGCCTTATGATAATGTCGATGATATGGTACCTGGAGCCTATGCCTACGATTGGCCAACTGAAGCGGCGTTCCGTGAAGCCGCGCTCTACCGGTCTCGACAACCACAGGCAAGTTATTTCCAGGAAAATGCGGCGGGTATGATCATATTGGACAGCATGCAGAAAGTGGAGGTGGTGCGGCAATTGCTTGCTGCGGGGTACTGTCTTTCCACTTCCATCAATGCATACTGTTTTTTTCCAAATTATGCTGGTGAGGACGCATGGTTGAATGAGCATGATGTGATTTCACTTGCTGGGGTAACCGAAGGCGGAATCGAACTATTCAAAGGTGATCTCAATCATGCGCAGACCATCGTGGGCTATAAGTCGGGTTCCGCTTGGAATCCCGATAATCCGTGAGAAGGAAGCTTGTGGTGTGAAGTTTGTCGGTTTTGCCGACATGAGGAAAGGGAGGTGTGGATGAGAAGAATTGTACTCCTTTGTGTAGTGTTATTTGGTATTGCCTTTCAAGCGACTGGCAAATCGGTTTCCTACCGGGTGGGAATCGATTGGCAGATGAGTGTGCAATGTGGTATTGCGTATCGTGTGAGTGAACATATCGCATTGGATGCTGGGTTGGGTGTTTCCCCCATGGGATTGGTAACGACAGAATGCCTTGTCGCATATGCCACAGAACTCTGTACTCCTCCTTGGGCACTTTCCCTACTCTTTGGAATCCCCAATTTCAATGTTCCTTTCACATTCGATGCCTTGATGCTTTCGATTGGATCGGCTTTGGAGGTGTCGCGGAAGATCTCATCTTCTTGCGAACTTGCATTGCGTATTGGCGCAGGCTTCCCTCTATTTTTTGAGCATGACAAGCCTATGGTGAGGGATATTCAGTTTCCACTCGATATATGGCCAGAGTTGTCGCTTTCAATGCGGTTTCCCTAATTTCCTTCTGTATACGACAGATTGTGATAATATGCATGGAATGGATGAAGAATACTCGTTGGAATCATCCACAGGAGATAGGAGAAAACCCAAACCATGTACGAAGATACAAATAGACAGTTGTTGCGGGATGCTGCCATCATGCCATCGGAAGAGGTATTGAGAGGTGAAGCTGGGATGCTGTATCCTCCCTATCTCCAACTGGTCGATCTCTTTGAGGAGTACTCCATTTCTCTCCATTGGCGTTATTACGTGGATGGTAGCGCATGGTTGGGAAAGGTGACCAAAGGATCCAAGACAGTGTGTTGGCTATCCCTGTGGGACCAATTTTTCAAGGTGAGCTTCTATTTCCCCATACGGTTGACCAACCGGTTGCTTAACCTGGATATTCCCGAAGAGTTGCGCTATAGGATTCTTGCGCTCAAGCCTATCGGAAAAACTCTTCCCATACCCATCGAATATTCGGCCATACAACAAATTGATGTACTGAAGACCTTGATCGGATTCAAGCTGGGCAAATAGCACTGCTTGCCCAACTTGTATCCTTTTTTACCTCGTGTTGGCTAGAACTTGAATACCTGTTCCCATGTGGGACGATATCCCTGGGTGGTGTCGCCCAATTGATAGTTGTCGTTCAGTCCGGTGGTCCATACCACCCCATCTTCGGTCAGCACCACCACATGGTTCTTTCCTCCGGCTACATCGGCCACATGGGAAAAGACTGGAATGAAGGTGGGTGAGGTGGTCATATCCCTATTGTTGTTCGTTCCGAATTCCCCGTACTTGTTGCTTCCGGCAGCCTTCAATGTGCCATCGTCCATTACAAGGAAGCTCGAATAATCGCAGGTGGCGATGTCCTTCACCCCTTCGGCCACTTTGATGAATCTTGTGCTGGATTGCCTGGTTCCTGTTCCCAACTGACCTTGTCCATTTTCCCCCGATGCCCAAACGGTCCCGTCGCGCAACAACACCAGGGTATGGGAATTCCCACCGACAACTTTCCACACGCCTCCCATGATGTATGTCGGTTGGAGTACCGTGGTCTGTGGCCCCAAACCCAGTTGTCCCTCGTTGTTGTCACCGAACCCATACAGCACACCTTCCGGAGTGAGGATGAAGGAGCTGTTGCGCATATTGGAGAATACCTTTTGCGCTCCTTCAAATATCTTTACCGGCTTCATTCTGGGGGATGTGGTGCCATCGCCGAGTTGGCCGCGGTTGTTTGCTCCCAACGCCCACACACTGCCGTCCGCTTGTACGAAGAGTGTATGTCCGTACCCTGCACCTGCGCTGATCACGCTGTCGGCCAGTCTGAACAGGGAGAGCCGATCATTGGTGGTGCCGTCTCCAATTTGCCCATCGGCATTCCTTCCCGAGGCATAAAGGATACGATCATCGGCGATATAGAGGGTATGGCCATGGCCACCGACCACATCGGCCACTTTGGAGCGGATGGGAGTGAAGGCCTTCTTGTAGTCGGTTCCCCCATCCGCGAACTGTCCCCAGGAATTCAATCCGGTGGCGAAGATCATACCCGAAGAACCGATGAAGAAGGAATTGAACTTGCCTGCGGCCACTCGATCTCCAGTTTCCGCATCCAGGGAAAAGGTGGATGGGGTAGCCGCAACCGAAGTCGGTTTCAAGCCACGCTGGGAAATCGAGAAATGGGCCTGCATACCCAAGGTGGAATCGTCAAGAATGCCGAGTGCCAAGAGATAGACCGTATCCGAGGACAAATCATACTCAATTTGGTCGTACAGTGTTTCTCCATCAAAGTTCTCGGCAAGTTCGGTATCGGCACTTTCATTCAAATCGTAGAGTGCGAGGTACAAGGGAATGGTATCTTGGCTCAAGTGGGAGATTTTGTACCCACCATCTTCGGGAACTGAAAAAAGTACCATCGGCATACCGCTGTTCATCACCACCGAGAACGGTTTGTCGATGCTCGGCAATTCCACCAGTCCGATCGAATCGGGAGTATACACGATTTGATTTTCTCTTGCGATCTTCGGTCCATGGATGATGATGCCACCGCGACCGTCATGTCTTGCAAAGAGGAACTCGTTTCCAACGGCCAATAGATCGGCACTCCACAGATAATTGGTGGGAGTGAGGAGGGAAGTGAGCATATTATCCTCCCAAGATTCACCTGCATCCACGCTGCTCAACAAATGGTAGGAACCGGTGACAGGGTTCAGAAGGATAGCTGTGATGGTTTTGTCCGCACTGGTTGCCAAGTGCACCGATACTACTGCATGCTTGGTTGGAACAAGACTCCCATCCCCATACACAGGCCGAGGTTTTGGAGAGGAGGTCGCATCCTCGATTCTGAGGATCGTGAGTCCATCGTTGTTGAATGCTGCCACATGGACGAGATCCGGGTCCTCCGGATCGACCGACAAGGCCAACTTGCCTCCCGAGGAGGGGGCGAGTCGGGTGATGGTCCACGAATCGCCACCATCTTGTGAAACACCAAGTTTCACCGCATATGAATCGTTGTTGTCCTGATACACGGTATAGAGATTGCCATGGATCGCCTGAAGGTTGCCGTAATACCCGGTGGAGTTCGAATCATAGGCTCCGGTGAAGTCCTGTGTTACACGATAACTCATTCCATTGTCGAAGCTTTTTGCATGGTTGTAGTCCCAGTATGAGTCGTGGCGATGGTACATAATGTGGATCACACCGTTTCCATCAATTACCATGTCTTGTATAGAGGCGTTCCGGCGAGGTGGTGTCACCGCAACCGGTGCAAGGAAGGATTCTCCTCCATCATGACTGGAGACGGTGAACAATTGTCCCTGATCACCATAACCGATCACCACCAAATCCCCGTTGGCAGCCAATCCCTGTACATTTCCGTTTGGAATCTGTGGAATCACGGCACTGGTCCAAGACACATTGTCCTGTGAAGTGGCGAGATGGACGTTTCCATCCTTCCCTTGATAGGCCAACAGTACCTTATCGTGATTTTGAGCGAGGTGGATACGGTTGCCCGCATCGGTGATTGCATCGGATGCGACCGAAGTTTCCCTAACCGCGAGATCCCGCAGGTTGGCGGCCGGTAGAACGAATGCAAGGAGACAGATCATCACGAAACACAGAGCAATTCTTCTATACATGGCAACTCTCCCCAAATCCAAGTATGGTGGTACCAGTGTAAGGTGAATGTGGTGATAATGGAACAAAAATCACCAAATGGGGAGAACCAGTCACATCACTCGCGGTGATTCCAATGGTTTCGCCTGCCGAACTGTTCCACCAGGATCGTTTGGTATTCCCTGTTGACCTCATCCTCATCGATGGTGGTACAAAAGCCATCCTTGAGAACGAATCTTCCAGCGATCATCATGTGTCGTACCAGGGACGCATGTCCGGTATTCAACACATTGTGCAGTATGTTGGAGAAGGTTTCATCTTCGATCAGCGGGTCGAGGTGGTGGGTGTGTTGCAGGAAGCAGAGGTCCGCACTTGAACCGACCTCGATCGTTCCCTGGTATCCCACCATATGTGCGATGGCAGCCGCATTTCGACTGGCCATATCCCACACCTGTTGTGCAGGATTGGTAACTTGGGGTTCACAGCTGTTGAGTTCGGTGTAGAGGAAACGCATGCAGTCCCAGATGTCATGGTCCAGGAAATCGGTGCCGAGGGTCACATTCACCCTCTGTCCGAGCATCTTGGCCACCGGCATGAATCCTTCGCCGATACGCATGGAAGATACGGGGCAGCACACTACAGTCGTATGGTTGGCGGCGATTGTCGCGATATCTTCATCAGACACTTGGATACTATGGAAGAGTAGGGTATGTACATCCAAAATATGGTGGGTTTTCATGAGCTGCACAGTCGATGTGCCGAACTTTCGGAAGACTTCTTCCAACCTCCATCGATTTTCCAAGCAGTGGGTCATCAGAGGGATTCCGGGATAGTTCCTTCGCAATCCTACGATCTCACGAAGTGATTCTTCGGTAAGATCCTCCTCCTCGGGAAGATGGATGCCTGTGGCAACTCGGATGCCTGAAGGTGGCTTGCAGGGAACTTGATCGTACCAATCGATCACCGCCTTGATTCCGATTTCGTCGGCGCAGGATTGCAGGATGTCATGCGAGTCGTCGGCTTGACCGGTTTCCACGATGAATCCCACACCGTTGTGGAGGTATTGCAGGTAGGAATAGCGCACCAAGGTCTTGAATTGCGGAGTATCCACACAACCATCCAGGTAATCGAACAACCGTGATTGCAGCTTCCCAAGGGGAGATTCGTCGCACCAAGCGGACATGGGCACTCCGCTGAACAGTCCCTTCAATATGGTGTCGGGGGAATGTACATGGCAATCGGCCAGGGCGGGGATGACCAACAGTCCCGAACAATCCATACGGTCTTCCTCCGGATGAGGCATGAGATGGTCCTCGATCCTGGTGATGGTGGAACCGACAATCCGGATATCCTTGAGGTGCAATCGATGGTCCGGTCCAATGAAGGATGCGTGCTGTAGTATCATGATGACAACATAGCATGGGGAGCGGGTGAATGTACAAAGCTTTGCATATAAAAAGGGTTCCCCTTTGGCTCGAAGTTACGGAATCTCTGCTGTATACTGTGAACACTACGGCACAGGGAGGATCGGAATGGAAGCTCAGGTGATCTTTTTTTCTCATGGAGGTGGACCGCTTCCACTATTGGGCGATCCGTTGCATGAAGCAATGGTGCAATTCATGAAGCAACTGGGTACCACCTTGAAACGACCGGATGCGATTGTGGTGATCAGTGCCCATTGGGAAGAGGAGAAACCGACGATCACCGCATCCGATCATCCTTCTTTGTTCTACGATTACTTCGGGTTTCCTAAGGAAGCCTATACGATCACCTATCCCGCCGTGGGAGATCCTCTTCTCGCCACACGCCTTGCGTCCCTTTTGGGAGATGCCGTATTGGATACGGATAGGGGATTTGACCATGGGATGTTCATACCTCTTTCCTTGATGTATCCCGATGCTTCGATTCCTACGGTGCAGCTCTCATTGCTCAGTTCCCTTTCACCCGGGGATCATTGGCGTTTGGGTGAGAGTTTGCGACCTTTGCTTGATGAGAACCTCCTTGTCATCGGCTCGGGTTTTTCATTCCACAATATGCGGCAATTCTGGAAAAAGGATGATGACAAGAACCATGCTTTCCAGGAATTCCTCATCGATACGTGTAGCAGGGAGCAAAGCTTTTCCAAGAGAAAAGAGGCCTTGCTACAATGGGAACAAGCGCCATACGCACGCTATTGCCATCCACGTGAGGAACATTTGTTGCCGCTTCTTGTGTGCCAAGCAATGGCACAAGGAACCGCCTCTTTGGTCTTCGATGATGTGATCATCGGTCGCAGGTCGGTGGCTTTCCTCTGGAATTGAGGGAACGGACCACACCATTTTGTAAGGGTTCCGTCCTGTTTTGTCATGGAGGAATCGAAGAGGATATGCGATGGTTGCATCATCTTATCCCAACGGAGGAATATCGATGGATATCACGTATTCTGCAATAGGACGGATCGCATCGAATGGAAGGTACCGATTGGAGCTACAGGAACAATATCATGCGGGATTGCTCAATCTTCAGGGATTTTCCCATGTCACGGTCCTTTGGCATGCCCATCGCTTCGGTAATGCCGGAGCATCGGCCTTGGTGATTCCCAAGCCCTACGCACATGGTCCGAGTGAAATCGGTGTGTTCGCCACACGTTCACCATATCGTCCCAACGCACTCTGTGTGAGCATAGCTGAGGTCTCGAGTGTCGATGTGGAGCTTGGTGTGGTGGAAGTGACTTGGATCGATGCCGCCGACGGTTCCCCGATCTTGGACATAAAGCCCTACCATGGGTGCGAAGAGAGGGTGAAACGACTGCAAGTGCCCGAATGGTGTGCCCACTGGCCGCAATGGATCGAAGATAGCGAAGCATTCGATTGGGAAAGCGAAATTACCCTGTGACGATCGGGATATATATTTCAATATCTTCGCTATCTTCACGATAACGCTGGAATTCCCAGTTTCCCAATGGAGTATGCTCGCTTTCGGAAAAGTAGGTGCCATAGATATATCGGTAGGTGAGTCCAATACTGCTCACCTGCTGTGTATGTAGGAACCTGAGGTACAGGTTATGGGTGATGAGCCTGGTGGTGAATATCGATCTCTGGGATCCTTCATTGGAGACAGGCAGGGCACAGAGCACACTCATACCTTGTTCGTTGTCTACCCATGCGGTGTATTGGTAACTGGTACCCTTCTCGGCAGGATGGTTGATTAGCTTCGCATACTTTCCGAACTGCCGCCACAAGGTATGGAATGATTTCGTCTCGGGTCCGATGAAGAAATTCAACCCGCAGAGGAAAAATGGATCCATTGTTACCGTTTCACCCGATACTTGGTATGAATCGGCGTTTCTGGAGGGATATATCCTCTGCTGCAATAGTTCCTGTGAGATTCCTTTGGTTCTCAGTTCGCCGGGTGCCATCCCAAAGCGTTTCCTGCATGCCCGGTAAAATGTCTCATAATCCTTGAATCCATACCTGGTGGCCAAAAAAGAGAGCGACTCGTTGTGTGTATAGGCATGGTGCAACAGGCATGCAAGCAATCTTCCCTGCAGATACTCCTTGAGTTTCATATTCGTATGGGAAGAGAATAGGCGGGAAAAATGGTGGGCGCTGTAACCACTCTCTTCGGCCAACGCCTGGACAGTGACTATCGGGTGGCACGTGACGAGACTACGTTCAAAGCGTTCCAGAGCATCCACCAGGTTGTCGTATCCTATCATGACAGTGCCTCACCGTGAAATGAAGTATACCGGGTCTTTGGAATATGCGTTTTCACAAAGCTCGTGGAGACGCAAACGGAAGGCAGATCTTCAGACTCTTTTTCTCAAATCCACCGGCTGTCGTTGTTCACCTTTTTCGATCTCCTCACGAACCTGTCCATGTTCCTGCATGAGGATATCGAGTACTTCATGAATATCGTCGGTTCCTACAAGCACACATGCGTGGTATTTCACCAGACGCGTGATATTCGGTCCGAACACCTTTGCAACCGCGGTATTCACTTGTTGCCGTTTCAACAAACTCCCTATTCCCGAGGCCTTTTTCGGATTACCATGTGTACTATCCTCTTCTTTGATATCGACGGTATTTTCCAGTCTGGTGACGTAACGAAATCCGGTCTCGTCGATATCATACAGATCATAATACCCTGCATCCCCAAAATGACGATCAATGCAGGTCTTTCCATCATCTGTCGCAATTGCTGCTCGAATGGTGTGCATATTCAACTCCTCCAGATGGTTCCATGCTAGAACGTACTGGCAAGACAGTCAATGACAATTCTAGAGTTCCATCTCCATACGATATACATCAAATCCCTTCATTGGATCTGATGATTGCCTGTATTGGATGATGACGGCAACTTTCTTCGGACCACAATTTCATGGTAGACTCCGTTGTATAAATCATGAAAAGGAGCACTCCATGCGCAATTTTGAGCTTGAAGTCTATTTGGCACGTTGGGAATTTCGTGCAAGATACCATATGACCGCATCGGATATCGAGAGCATGACGATCGCTGAGTTGATGGCTCTGGTTCCCGATGGGCAAATGGACAAGCTTGAAAATCTCCGGCTTGGCTACACCGAAACCCATGGATCACCGGTGTTGAGGGAAGAGATCGCGCATACCTATGAACGGATGCAAGCGGAAGATATCCTCTGTTTCGCTGGAGCCGAAGAAGGCCTCTACGTTGCCATGAAAGTCCTCTTGGACAGGAATGACCATGCGATTGTGATTGTCCCGAATTACCAGGCATCGGAAACAGTACCTATGGATATCTGTGAAGTCACCGGAGTCGCATTGCTGCCAGAAGAAGGGTGGCAGTTGGATATCGAAAGAGTGAGGAAGGCTTTGAAGCCGAACACGAAGGTGATTTCAATCAACTTCCCCCACAATCCCACCGGTGTGATTTTGGAAAGAGGACGTTTTGATGAATTGATACGACTATGCAGGGAGAGGAAAATCCATCTGTTCAGCGATGAGGTCTACAGGTTAATCGAGAGGGATGAATCGTTACGCCTGCCCCAAGTGGCCGATGTCTACGAGAGGGGAATATCGCTCAATGTGCTTTCGAAAGCCTATGGGCTTCCAGGATTACGCATCGGCTGGATCGCCACCAAGGATCAGACGCTGTTGCAGCGTATGGAACGGTACAAACACTATCTTTCGATCTGCAACTCCGCTCCGAGTGAGTACTTGGCAACAGTCGCCCTTCAGGCGAAGGAAAAGATCCTGCAACGAAACAGATCCTTGGTCAACAGGAATGCAGTGATGCTCGATGCATTCTTCAAGGAATTTCCACATTTGTTCGAGTGGAAACGTCCTGATGGCGGCTGTGTCGCGTTCCCCAGATATTTGGGTACCGAAGGTGCAAATTCCTTTTGTGAGGATCTCATCGAGAAAACCGGTGTGTTGCTGCTCCCTCCGAACGTGTACGTTTCCCCACTTGCCTCCACACCTGAAGACCGATTCAGGATCGGATTTGGAAGAAGACACATGGAGGAAGGATTGGCAGCCTTCCGTGGATATCTGACGAGGAAATGATGATATGACCGATAAGGTGGTCGAAGAGCAGCGGGATTTGTCGATGGCAGCACTGGAATCCACACTCCAGAAACTATCCCGTGCATATGCAAGCATGGAAAAGAAAGGTGCGATGCTTACTCTCGTCGCTAAGAGATTGGATGCAGTTCGCATTGGCATGGCCAGTCTTCGAAATACCTGGTATGGAGAAACATTCGAATATACATATGGAAGCATCGCGAGTGCAAAAACGATGCTGCAGCAGATTATCCCCTCGATCGAGACACAATTGGTGAAAGCGAAAAAGAGTAGTGCACAGCACACGCTGATCGAGCGTCGACTGGAAGCCCTCGGATTCGCAATCGCATCGCTTGAACAGCGAATGTAATAGGAAGGATACAGGACACTCCAGTTCCAGCCGGATATCCAGGGCAAATGTGTAATGAATGTGTAAGGTAAAAAAGAGCCAAACCTCAAATGAAGGATTTGGCTCTCTAAAAGCTCCCCCGGACGGAC
>CAYZJV010000069.1:0-15327 GCA_964478945.1 uncultured Spirochaetaceae bacterium
ATGACCCCCACCTTACCATGGTGGTGCTCTGCCAGCTGAGCTACAAGGGCAAATCTTCTTCGACACGAACACACGGACAAACCCCATCACGCGGTCGAGCAGATGTCAACGTAGCAAATCACCTCTTTTTTGTCAATAACATTCTCCAACATTTCACCAATACTATGGTCGATGAATCGGAAGGGAAGGACACGACGGTTGATAAGCCTACACTATTCATATACTATTGCGACAGATATGACAATATATCTGTTGCATAAGGAGCATGTATGGGATCAACTGAACAGCATACAAGATTTTCTCCGACGAAATCGGCGATAGCACTCGATTTTGCGGAACATCTCAAATATTCACTAGATGCGGACGAAGTCCACAACAATGATATCACACGTTATACCGCACTGGCTTACGCAATCAGGGACAGGATCATCCACCAATGGCACCAATCTCGATCCACCCAACGAAAAACCGGTTCGAAACGTGTCTACTATCTTTCGCTCGAATTCCTCATGGGAAGGGCGATGACCAACAACATCATCAACCTCAACCTTGAGAACGAGGTGAAGGAGGCCATGGCCGACCTCGGATACACCTATGAGGAATTGGCGGAAGTGGAACCCGATGCGGGATTGGGCAACGGAGGACTTGGCCGTTTGGCGGCTTGTTTCCTCGACTCGCTCGCCACACTCGATATCCCATCCTATGGGTACGGAATCAGGTACAACTATGGAATCTTCAAACAACAGGTACGAAATGGGTGGCAAACCGAACAACCCGACAACTGGTTGAGACATGGAAATCCTTGGGAAATTCCTCGCGAGGACATCACCTTCACTGTCGATTTCGGTGGAGAAGTCAGAGTGATCAGGGAAGGTGGACGAGACCTCTACAAATGGATCGGTGCAGATCGGGTTCAGGGAGTCGCCTTCGACATGCCTATCGTCGGCTATGGTGGCAGGACGGTGAACACATTGCGTCTCTGGAGCGCCAAAGCTACCGAAGAGTTCAATTTCCAAGAGTTCAATGAAGGGGATTACGTCGAAGCGGTACGCTCGAAAATCCTTGCCGAGAACCTCAGTCAAGTACTCTATCCGAACGACACCCTCTACATGGGCAAGGAACTGAGGCTGAAACAGCAATACTTCTTCGTTGCATGCTCTTTGGCCGACATCATCCGCCGCTTCAAGCGACAAGATGCCCCATGGAAGGATCTGCCCGATTTCGCGGCCATCCAATTGAATGATACACATCCATCACTCGCCATTCCCGAACTCATGAGGATACTCGTCGACATCGAACAGCTCGAATGGGAAGAGGCTTGGAACATCACCGTCCGCACCATGGGATACACCAACCACACATTGATGCCCGAAGCACTGGAGAAATGGCCATTGCAGATGCTTGAGACCATCTTGCCACGACACCTTCAGATCATCTATGAAATCAATCACCGATTCCTCCAGCATGCAGTCTCATTCTTTCCTCTTCGTCCCGAAGCCATACGGAAACTCAGTATCGTCGAGGAGGGCAATCAAAAGCAGATTCGGATGGCGAACCTCTCCATCATAGGTTCCCATTCCACCAACGGAGTGGCTGCCTTGCACTCCAGACTGCTCACCGAGAGGATGTTTCCCGAATTCGCCATAGTCTTTCCCGATCGTTTCAACAACAAAACCAACGGTATCACCCAGAGACGCTGGTTGCTGGATGCGAACCCCCTTCTGGCCGGCAAGATCACCGAGGCCATTGGAGACGGTTGGATCACCGACTATGGAAGGATACGTGAACTCGAACCTTTCGCCGAAGATGCGAACTTCCGAACGGACTTTCTCAACATCAAGAGGAAAGCCAAGGACCGTGCTGTTCAATTCTTGAAGAAAGACTGCCGGATACAGCTCAATCCGGACACGATGTTCGATGTCCAAGTCAAAAGAATCCATGAATACAAGCGACAACTACTCAACGCGCTCAACATCATATTGTTGTACCAGAGGATCAAGGAGGGCAGGATCCAAGACTTCCCTCCCACCACATTCCTATTCGGAGGGAAAGCCGCTCCAGGATATGTGAACGCCAAGCTCATCATTAAACTGGTGAACAACATCGCCAAGGTGGTGAATGACGATTCCGCGGTTCGTGGATTGATCAATGTCCACTTCCTGCCGAATTATCGAGTCACGATGGCCGAACGTTTGATCCCCGCAACAGACTTGTCGGAACAGATCTCCACCGCGGGATTCGAAGCTTCGGGAACGGGAAACATGAAGTTCATGTGCAACGGAGCATTGACGATCGGAACCATGGATGGAGCCACGGTTGAGATGGCGGAAGAGGTTGGACGCGAACATATGTTCATCTTCGGTCATAGCGCCGATGAGATCGAACGGATGAGACCCCAGTACGATCCCTACGACTGGATCACACGCGATCCGGAGATCAGAAAAGCCATGGATTTGTTCCTTTCCGGGTATTTCAATGTTATGGAACCCCATATCTTCGATCCACTTCGCCAGGCATTGTTGAACGAAGATCGCTATTTCCACTTTGCCGATCTGAGAAGCTATGCCGATGCACACGATGAGGCAACCTTCCTCTATGCGAACAACAATGATTTGTGGGCGAAGAAAGCGATCCTGAACATCGCTGCATCGGGGAAATTTTCCAGCGACCGCACGATCATGGAGTATGCCAACGACATCTGGAAGGCGAAACGGTGCCCCATAGATCGGGATGAGTCGGCCAGTTCAACCTTAAGGGCGGCAAGAAAACGCTGAAGCACTGCTATATACCCCCGGGCAAGACCGGGGGTATTTCATCAGCGGAGAAACGGCAACAGCTCCGACAACCAGGAACCCACCTTGCTGAACAGGGGAGCGACAATCAGGGCAGGAATGAAATTGCCGGTCTTGAATTGCCGGACTTGGATGAGACCGAAGGCTATCATCACCAACAATACTCCTCCAGCAGCCGACAACTCCGCCAAACCGGCATCTCCCATGACCGGTGAGAGCCAGCCTCCGGCGAGCGTGAAGAAGCCTTGGTACAGGAGCACCACAGCGGCCGAACCGATGACACCTGGCCCATAGGCCGCAGCGAAGATGATCGCCATACTCCCGTCCATCACCGATTTGATGAGGATCAAGGTGTAGTCGCCTTGTGTTCCGGCGGCTATGGATCCCACGACCGCCATGGCTCCCGAACAAAACAACACCGACGAGTTGAGAAATCCATGGGCAAACAGGGAACCGCCACCAAGGGAAGGATTGGTTCTTCCGGTCTTCTTCTCCATCCAATCGCCAAGGCGAAGAATCGCATCCTCGATTCCGATCAGATTGCCCAACAGCCCTCCCACGAAGATGGAAAAGAGGAGCACAAGATAGCTTTGCGTCTGAAGAGCCATCTGGATGCCGATCACGATGGTGACCAGTCCGGCCGAAGCGAACACCACTTGCTTGAAATCTTCCTTCAAGCGAGTACCGATGAGCAAACCAAGCAATGAGCCTACTATTATTGCGAGACTGTTGATATAGGTGGCGATCATGGGTGCGAGTATAATCGCAATGGCAATGTTTTTGCAATCATGGTAGGCTTTCATCAAGGAAGTCCACATATGGTTACCGTGTTGCTGGCCGCTGGAAAGGCCTCCAGAATGGGTGAATCGAAACTCATCCTACCATACAAAGACAAACCGATACTCGCACATGCGCTCGAATCGGCACTGGCTGCATCGGAACGCGTGATAGTGGTGACGGGATACCACAAGGAATCCCTCATGCCCATCCTCACATCGTATGCTGGGCACCGTTTGGACATCGTGGAAAATCCAAACGCGAACTTGGGACAGTTCTCCTCCACCCTGCTTGGAGTGGCCGAGGTGGAGGAAGGTGAAGTCTTCACCATCGCGATGGGGGATGCTCCCCTGGTCACCGATTCACATTATCGCTCACTGGTCCCCCTTCTCTCCGATTTTGATGCGGTGCGACCCTATTGCCAAAATATCCCGGGACATCCGGTACTGTGTGCCGAATCACTTCGGAAAACAATTCTCGCATTGCCTCCCACCCACACGATGCGTCGACTGTTGTCGGATTGCAATGTATACAGGTACGATACCGATGACCCGGCATGGATCACCGATATCGATACCCCGATGGCATACGAGCAGTTGGTCAACCTTGTTTCGGATTGATGATCGAGATAGTATCTTCGGGGCCAGATTCCAATAGGATCGTATCCCCTTCGGCGAAATCACCGGCCATGATCCGTTTCGCCAACGGATTCTCCACCACCGTCTGGATACTGCGTTTGATTGGTCTTGCCCCAAAATCGGGATTGTATCCCAAGGTGGCGATCACATCCTTCACCGCGTCATCGTACTTCAATGTCAGGTTCCGCTTAGCAAGTCGATCGGAGAGCAACTTGAGCTGCAACCCAACGATACTTCGCATATGTTCCTTCTCCAACCTATGGAATACGATGATCTCGTCTATCCTGTTGATGAACTCCGGCTTGAAGGCCTTCGACACCACTTGCTCTACTGCCATCTTGGCCTCTTCGAAGGTCCTTGCGGTAAGCAGCAACTCACTGCCGAGATTGCTCGTCATGATCACTATCGTATTGGTGAAATCGACGATCCTTCCCTGCCCATCGGTGAGACGACCATCATCGAGCACCTGCAACAGGATGTTGAATACATCGGGATGGGCCTTCTCGATCTCATCGAACAGGATAACCGAGTAGGGACGCCTTCTCACCACTTCGGTCAGTTGCCCCCCCTGGTCATATCCCACATACCCCGGAGGAGCTCCGATCAGACGGCTCACTGAGAATTTCTCCATGTATTCGCTCATGTCGATTCTGGTGAGGGCCTTCTCGTCATCGAAGAGGAATCCTGCAAGCACTTTGGCCAGTTCGGTCTTTCCCACACCGGTCGGTCCTGCGAACAGGAAGGTTCCCAGAGGTCTGCGCTCATCTCCAATACCGGTCTTGTTCCTACGTATCGCATCACTCACCGCACGGATGGCATCTTCCTGACCTATCACCCGTTGGGCGAGAATCTTCTCAAGATTCACGTATTTCTCCATCTCGGAAGAGAGCATCTTCGCCACCGGGATTCCGGTCCAATTGGAGACTATTCGAGCGATGTCGTCATCCGAAACCTCTTCCCTCAAAAGACGCTTGCCCTTTTGGATCTTGCCCAGAGCTTCGCCTTGATTGGCGATCCTCTTGAGAAGATCCGGAATAAGCCCATGTTTTATCTCGGCCGCCCGGGCAAGATTGCCCTCACGCTCGCTCTGCACTTCCTCATTCTTCAACTGCTCCAATTTGGCCTTGTTTTCCCGTATGCTGGAGATCGCGTCCTTCTCGTTGTTCCACTGCAACTGAAGGCTGTCTGCCATACCCCGCAACTCGGCCAATTCAGCCTCGATTTTCTTGAGCCGTTCAGCCGATTTGGTGTCGGTCTCCCTACCGAGGGCTTGGGCTTCTATGGTCAACTGGAGGATCTTTCTTTCGATCTGATCCAATTCAACGGGTTGGCTTTCGATCTCCATTTTCAACTGGCTTGCCGCCTCATCCACAAGATCTATGGCCTTGTCGGGCAAAAAACGTGCCGTGATGTACCTGTCCGAAAGGACCGCCGCCGCCACGAGAGCCTCATCCTTGATCCTCACCCCATGATGCACCTCGTATCTCTCCTTCAATCCTCGGAGAATGGCGATGGTGTCCTCCACATTGGGTTCACTGGTATACACGGGTTGGAAACGACGTTCCAGGGCCTTGTCGGTCTCGATGTGCTTACGGTACTCGTCCAAGGTCGTGGCACCGACGGCACGCAATTCTCCCCTTGCCAAGGCTGGTTTGAGAAGATTGGAGGCATCGGTGGACCCCTCCGCGGCGCCAGCACCCACCAGAGTATGCAACTCGTCGATGAAGAGGATGATCTGTCCCTCGGAGGCCACCACTTCGTTGATCACGGCCTTGAGTCTCTCCTCGAACTCGCCACGGAACTTCGCCCCGGCGATAAGAGCCCCGAGATCCAAGGCGAGCAAGCGCTTGGAAGCAAGCGATTCGGGAACATCCCGTGAGACTATCCGCTGTGCCAAACCTTCAACGATCGCGGTTTTTCCCACACCGGGCTCACCGATGAGCACAGGGTTGTTTTTCGTACGTCTCGACAACACCTGCATCACCCTACGGATCTCCTCATCTCGACCGATCACCGGATCAAGCTTCTGTTGACGGGCAAGAGAGGTCATGTCCTTGCAGTACTTCTCCAATGATTGATACCGGTCCTCAGGATTCTCATCGGTGATCCTATTGTTTCCACGGACCAATTGGAGTGCCTTCAACACTCCATCCTTGGAGACGCCCTTCTTCCTCAGCATGTGTGAAACGGAGGTATCCTCGGCAAGAATTGCCAGCAGGATGTGTTCGGCACTGATATATTCATCCTTGAAGCCGGTGGCAACTTTCTCGGCGGCATAGAGTAGTTCCGCCAATTTCGGTGAAAGTGTGCTTTGGGATGCACCACCATAGGCCTTGGGCAAACGATCCACCATGGATTTCGTCTCCTGTTCCAGCAAGGAAGGGGAGACACCCAATCGATCGAACAAAGGCACGAGCAAGCCATCCCTCTGTTGAAGAAGGGCAAGAAACAGGTGTTCGGTCTCGATGACAGGATTCCCATTGGCATGTGCCAAAGTATCGGCAGCCTGGATCGCCTCTCTGAGTTTGATTGTCATTTTGTCAATATTCATATGTTACCTCTCGGGAACACGGGTACATCCGCTTTCAATATACTGAGAGGAACTGTTGACGGCAAATCGCATGAGGGTCGTCAGCGAATGAAATGTTGTTCCGTCTTCGGCCGAATCAACTCGAGATAGTTGCCGACCAACTCCTTGGACCCTTCGATGTCGAACGCATCCAGAAAGGCCAATTGGAAGCAGAATGATTCGAGAAGGATCACCAGATGCTGTGTAATACGGTTGGTATCGCACTGGACCACTTCACCAGTGGATATACCAAGACGCAGAAGACGTTTGAAAAGGATATGGAGCTTGGCGGTACGACGAAGGATGATGTCGGAGAAATCGGTACCCTCTTTCTTGAGCTGCAACATGACATCCATCAGTGATGTCAATTCACCACGATGTTGGGAAGAAATATCGATGATATCGTTGCAGATGGAGGTAATCCTGAGAATGACGTCATCGGAAGTGTTCCAAGCATAATCGGCATATTTCGCGAACATCCTTCCGGTCACCAACTTGACCGCGTAGTAATAGATTTGTTCCTTGTCCTTGAAGTATTGGTAGATCGTGGGACGCGAAATCCCACATTCGGTCGCAATCAAAGAAAGGTTGGAATCACGATACCCCTCCCGGGCGAACACCTTGAGCGCCGTTTGCAATATTTTTTCCTTACGTTCCTCGTGATCGATTTTCTTTGGCATCGTGACATTCCTGCTGATCTATTCTATGATTCTTATGTTACACTATAGCATGTTTTTGTAAAACACACTATTGAAAACACAAAAGGAGGCCCATTGGATGCCGATTCTGGTTTGGATGGCAATCATCCTCCCAATTGCCTCGTTGGCCATCGCCACGATCAGAACGATACTCTTCAAATCCCGCACAACCTCCATCCAACCTCCATTGGAATCCGAATTCACAGAAATTGAACAATCGGCCGAACATCTTTCCAAAGCGGTAAGCTATCCCACGATCTCAACCGGAGAAGCCTCTGCCTTCACCTCATTGCACTCGTTCTTGGCGGACACATACCCTGGTATACACTCCCATTTGGAAAAAATCGAAACAGGCAATGAAAGGAATCTGGTGTTTCGTTGGAAGGGAACGGATGATTCGCTGCAACCCGCATTGCTGATGGCACACCAGGATGTGGTTCCGGCCGATGAGAGTGACCGATGGACCTATCCGCCCTTCTCGGAAACCATCCAAGAGGGGTTTGTCTGGGGTCGGGGAAGCTTCGATGCGAAAGGTCAACTGATCGCCATTGCGGAAGCCGTCGAGCGATTGGTTTCATCCGGTCGTACTCCAAGGAGAACATGGTACCTCGCCTTCGGTTGCGATGAGGAGACCGGAGGGCACCAAGGTGCGGCGTCGATTGTCGAATACTGCAAAAGGAACGGCATCAGGTTCGCATTCGTTCTGGACGAAGGTGGCGTGGTGGCCGAAGGATTCGTGCGGGGAATCGGGGTACCGGTCGCGGTGGTGGGAATTGCCGAAAAGGGCAATGTGAACATCGAACTCAAATGTACGAAAGCGGGTGGACATTCCTCAAGTCCCGCAAACCCCACTGCGACGGGAATTCTGGGTAAGGCCATATGGAAGATTGAAAAGAAGAAGTGGCCGGCGCATGTGGGATACCCCATCAGGAATCTGCTATGGACATTGGGGACACATGCTCCGTTCCACCTATCGCTCTTTCTCCTCAACTACTGGCTTTTCAAGCCTGTGATACTCAAGATATTCAAATCAAATCCAACCATGAACGCCTTGGTGAGGACCACGATGGCAGTGACCATGATGGAAGCGAGCCATGCACCGAACATCATTTCCAACACCGCCACGGCAGTGGTGAATGCACGCCCCCTTCCCGAAGAGACCACAGAAGAAATTTTGCAGAGACTCGAGAAAGCCATATCCGATGAGAGAGTGGAAATGACCGTACTTTCAGATTCGACCCGGTCAAAGGTATCGAGCCTGGAAGGTGAAGGATTCCGCCTCATTTCCGCAGCGATACAACAAACGTTCGCAGCCACACCCACAAGTTACCTCATGGCAGGAGGAACGGATGCGATCCATTATGAAGCGGTGTGTGATCATGTCTATCGGTTCACTCCCGTGGTGATGGACTCCGGAGAGCTCTCACGCATGCACAACATCGACGAGCGGTTGTCATTGGAGAATTTGAAACGGGCCGTACACTTCTATACGACCCTAATTCTACTCGATTCCGAATAATCCTTCAGTCCTTGTCACTCATCGTTGCAACCATGACAGCCTTGATGGTATGCATCCTGTTTTCGGCTTCGTCGAACACCACGGAGTGGGAACTGCGGAACACCTCATCGGTAACCTCCATTTCCTTCAATCCGAATTTGTCGAACACATCCTTGCCGATGCTTGTTTCGAGATCATGGAAGGATGGGAGGCAGTGTTCAAACACCACCTTGGGATTACCTGTGGCCTGCAACAATTCCATCGTCACCCGATAAGGCTGCAGCAGGGCGATCCTGCTCGACATCTTGTCCTCTTCGCCCATCGATACCCACACATCGGTATAGATGATATCGGCACCCTTCACAGCAACGAACGGATCGGTTTCACACGAGACTTTTCCACCGCTTCTTTTCCTATCGGCAGCAAGAGCATCGATAAGCTGTTCGGATGGGAACAATTCCCTCGGTGATGCCACGACAAACTCCATTCCGACCTTTGCCGCTCCAATCATGAGGGCGTTGGCCATATTGTTCCTTCCATCCCCCACATAGACGAATTTCATCTTATCCAACGGTTTGTCGATATGCTCCATGGCAGTCATGAAATCGGCGAGTACTTGTGTGGGATGGTCATCGTCGGTCAATCCATTCCACACGGGAATGCCCGAATACCGGGCAAGATCCTCAACCAGTGTCTGGCTGCTGCCGCGGTACTGCAGTCCATCATAATACCGACCGAGCACCTTTGCGGTATCTTCGATGGATTCCTTCTTCCCCATCTGGCTGTTGGTTAGGAATGTAACCTGTGCCCCCTCGTCGAATGCCGCGACTTCGAATGCACAACGGGTCCTGGTGGAAGGCTTGTCGAAAAGAAGCACGATATTCTTCCCTTCCAACAGCAAGTCCCGGGTACCCGCCCGTTTCTTGGCCTTCAACTCGATCGAAAGGTCCAGCAGGTACTTGATTTCCTCCGATGTGAAATCCTTCAATGTGAGAAAGCTTCTTCCCTTGAGTTTCATAACATCTCCTCCGAGGTCCCGTCCTGTCCATCCGTGGAAACGGATTCCACCGAGACCAATCTCCTCTGTATCTTCTCTGTTCTTCTATAAGCCAAATCCAAGTCTCCCGAAGCCAAGTCCAAACGCTTCTTGGTTTTTTCCAAGAGTTCTCCAAATCGGGAGAACTCGGTCTTCACACTCCCAAGAATCCGCCACACCTCACTCGACCGTTTCTGGATCGCCAGGGTCCTGAAACCCATCTGGAGACTATTCAGGAGTGCCGTCAATGTGGTCGGCCCCGCCACCACCACACGATAGGTCCTCTGCAACTCATCCACAAGACCCGCGGTATTGAGTACTTCGGCATAGAGTCCCTCCAGAGGGAGAAACAGTATGGCGAAATCGGTGGTTGCAGGAGGATCGAGATATTTGGTCGCGATATCCTTCGCTTCCGCACGCAACCTTTGTCGTATGGCCTTTCTCGAAGCCTCCGTCCCTTCGGCATCCCCATTCCGTTGGAAATCGATCAACCGTTCGTAGTCCTCTTTGGGGAACTTTGCATCAATCGGAAGCCACAACCCATCGTCTGCACCGGAACCTTGCCCAGGCAACCTTATGGCGAACTCGACCCGTTCGGAACTCCCGCGTTTGGTGGCGACATTGGTCGAATATTGATCTGGAGAAAGCACATCCCGGAGTATCGCATGCAGTTGGAACTCACCCAACATACCACGGGATTTCACATTGGTGAGCACCCGCTTCAAATCACCTACTCCATCGGCGAGATTCTGCATTTCGCCAAGACTTTTGTTCACCACAGTCAGTTGTTCGCTCACCAGCTTGAAGGATTCGCCGAGCCGCCGTTCCAACGTATCGTGCAGCTTTTCATCCACTGTAATCCGCATCTGTTCAAGCTTCTTTTCATTGTCCGAACGGATGAGTTCCAGTTTCTCCTCCAACGCCCCCCGCATGGTGACAAGTTGGTGTTCGGTCTTCTCTCCCAGCACTCGAGTCTGGTTCCCCACGTTCTCGAGCTGGCTTTGGGTAAGATTCGCAATCCCGGTAAGCGTGGCAATCGATTGGTTATGTGAAGATTGGAGCGCTTCGGACATTTCCGTCCTCATCCGCTCCAATCCCTTGCGTACTGCGAACAATGTGGCCAAAGAGACACCCGCCATGACGACGACGCCGATAAGGATTATGGATAAGATAGACATCGCACCTCTCCTATCGCAATCATACTACCGGGTGCCCTTTGGTGAAACCCTCTTGCATGACACTAGAAGACAACCACAACCTCTCCGTTGGGATATTTTTCGGCCACGAAGTCCTTGATCTCTTTGCTTTGCAAAGCCTTCACCAGGGCCTTGATCGCAGGATCGTTCTCACTTCCTTCCTTGACCGCAACCACATTCACATACGGAGAATCGGCTCCCTCGACCGCAAGACCATCCTGATTCGCCTTCAAACCTGCCGGGATGGCATAGTTGCCGTTGATCACGGCCGCATCCACGTCATCAAGCACACGTGGCAGCGAAGCCGCCTCTATCTCATGGAATTGGAGATCACGGGGATTGTCGACCACATCGAAGACCGTGGCGGTGATTCCCGCATCATCGGCAAGGGTGATCAGTCCCGCACTTTCCAGGAGAAGAAGCGCCCTTCCTCCGTTGGTGGGGTCGTTGGGAATTGCAATGGTTGCCTTCTTTCCAATGCCGTCGAGACTCTTGTGCTTTCTCGAGTAGAGTGCGATCGGCTCGATATGGATTCCTCCCGCATTCACCAAATGGTAGCCCTGTTCCTCGTTGAATGATTCGAGATACGGGATATGCTGAAAGAAGTTGGCATCGATCTGTCCATCTTCCAAAGCCTTGTTCGGGGTCACGTAATCGGTGAACTCGACCACCTTCAAGGTAATTCCCTGGGCGGCCAAGTCGTCGACCACCAAATTGAGGAACACGGCATGCGGTTCTGGAGTTGCTCCCACCGTCAAGGTGTTCACATTTTCTGTCGATCCGGCGGCAAACACCGATGCGACCACACACAAAGCCACACACACAACTGCAGCAAATCTTTTCATCTGTATACTCTCCCTTATGATTTTGTTGGAATATATCCAAAAATTAACGTTTCGCCATCATCTTGGCGCTGATTTTGTTCCCAACGACCTGCACGACCTCAACCAAGACAAGAATCACGATCACCGAGACCAGCATCACATCGGGTCGGAATCGTTGGTACCCGTAGCGTATCGCGAGGTCCCCCAATCCTCCACCACCGATGGCTCCGGCCATGGCCGAATACCCGATGAGGTTGATGATGGTCAATGTGACACCCGATACCAACGAAGGCATCGCTTCGGGTATCAACACCTTCGCGATAATCTGCATGGTGGTGGAACCCATCGCGCGGGCGGCCTGAATGACCCCCGGATCCACCTCCTTTACAGCTGTCTCAATGATACGTGCGACGAATGGAGCCGCCGCTATCGACAACGGAACGATCGTCGCCGTTGTTCCGATACTCGTTCCCACGATGATGCGGGAAAGGGGAAATAGGAGAATCATGAGAATAATGAAGGGAAATGATCTCAAAACATTCACGATCCTCCCCAATACATTGTTGAGCAGTGGCTTGGGAATGATTCCTCCCTGTGCTTCCGGCCCGGTGACACACAACAGTATGCCCAAAGGCAAACCCAATACGAGAGAAAATAGTGTGGAGGCAAATACCATGGCGAGGGTTTCGACTGTGGCATTCCACACCAATGAGAACAGCATGTTCATAGTTGCCTACCCTCCTCTTCCACCAATATTCCCGAAAGCTCCAATGCGGCCACCGCCTTGTCGACCTCATCGGGCTCGCCGATGATATCACATATCAAGGTACCCACATCCTCTCCCGAGACCCGTTGCACTCCACCCGCCCGGATATTGAACTCCACTTCATACCTTTTTTGGACCCTGCTGAGCACCGGTTCTCCGGTAAGATCACCACGGAATCTCAATGTGAAGCGACCACCTTCATCCGACCAACGGACCATATCATCCTTCTTCACTTCATCTGCCTCGGCAAGAGGTGCAAGATTCGCAAGGAAGTCTTTCGTGGTGGCTGATGCGGGAGCGGCAAAGACATCAAGCACCTTTCCCTCCTCAACCACTGCACCGTTCTCAAGGACGGCAACATGTTCACATGCATCGCGAACGACCTCCATCTGGTGGGTGATCATCACCACAGAGAGGTTCATCTTCTTTTGCAGGTCGGACAGAAGCGTAAGGATGCTTCGTGTGGTCTGGGGATCGAGCGCGCTGGTAGCCTCATCGCAAAATAGGATATCGGGATGGTTCGCAAGCGCCCGGGCAATGGCAACACGTTGTTTTTGCCCGCCCGAAAGCGTGCTGATCGGAGCCTTGTCACGACCGGAAAGACCAACCAAATCGAGCAACTCGGCGACTCTTTCGGTTATCTCATGTTTGGGAACTCCCGAGATCTCCAGAGGATAGGCAATGTTCTCAGCGGCATTTCTGGATGAGAAGAGATTGAAATTCTGGAAAATCATGCCGATCTTTCTTCTTTGCGCGATCAAATCCTCTTTGGGAAGATTGTCGACTCTCCGATCGTCATAAAAAATCTCACCGCCGTCCGGTCTTTCAAGAAGACTGATCAGACGCACAAGCGTCGATTTGCCCGCACCACTTTTGCCTATGATGCCATAGATCGTGTTGGAGGGAATATCGAGACTTATCTCATGTACAGCATGCAAATCCCCGTATATACGGTTCAAATGCCTCATCGAAATCCTCATGAACCATCAACCCCTTTGCCCAAACGTACCACATCATAAAAGAATAGACGATGTTCTTCAAGCTGGACGAAGAGATTTTGGGTTGCATATACAGGTTTCTGTATAAATTTGCAGCTTAACACCACATTGAACACATTATTTCCTTTTAAAGATCGGAGATATGAGCAAGGATGCGACCAAAGTGTACAAGGAGATGAAGAGGACCAAGTGACTGGGATTCGAGAAGATACCCAATATCGAGAACAGTAGGATCGCATGGAAATCGGTGGCAAGGTTGACCACCGAATGGACGGTCGACCGTCCTTGCTCCTCTATCTTTTGTTGCATTAAATTCTCTTGTAGGACATGCGCAATGGAAAGGATCAGATAGAACATGAAGTAGAAAACCAACGACAACCGGTGCCGAATGAGCACATGGGCACACAACACACCACCTGCCACAAGACCAAGTATGCAAGGAGTACGAAATGCACTTCCATTGAAATATTTGGAGAGAAACGCTCCCACGGATTCGAGCAGGTAACGGATTCCTACCCAAATACCGACCAACGACAACGGCAATCCGAATGAGAATGCGATCAAAGGATCATATTCATCCAAGATTCCGGCCATCGAAAGTGGAACCACATACAGTAGCGCCACATACAGCATCTCCCTCCTGTGAATGATGAATCTGATCGCAGGTACCGTTGTTCCTCGTCTTGCAAGGCTTGGTTTCTTGCGATACAGATTCACCTCATCGCTTCCGAATACGATCAATGCGGTACCCAGAGTAGCGGTGATGGATAGTATCAACACCAAATCGAAACCCAACATCTGGGCAAGGAATCCTCCGCCGAAGCAAGAAAGGGCCACAGCCCCTCCCGCAGCAGCCGAAGCGCTTCCATATACCCGAGCGAACATATCCTGCTTGCCTTTCATCTTCAGGCTATCGAATACAAGGGCTTCTTCGGCACCAGAAGAAAGTGCTTCGGCGATACCCCAACAGACAAACCCGACGGCGAACATGGTGAAGGTATGGACCATCCATGCCAGAAAACAGCTTGCCTTGAGCAAAGCCGCAACCACAAGGAGGTTTCTGCGGTTCCATCGATCTGCGAGGACTCCACTCGGTATTTCCAGCAGAACGACAGGAATCGACCATATGGCCAGCAACATGGAAATTTGATGGATATCAAGTCCCGCATCCTCAAACAGAAGCGTATACACAGGGTAGATAGGAAGGAGATTCTGCAAGCACTTGTAGAGGATGTAGCGTTGGGAACCCATGATGGGTTTCAGATTACCATGGAATTGTGTCGGGATAAAAAAAAAGATCCGGCGACTACCTACTCTCCCGCGACGAACGCAGTACCATCGGCGTGGGAGGGCTTGACTTCCGTGTTCGGGATGGGAACGGGTATGGCACCTCCGCTATGGTCACCGGACCAAAGAATTCCATGGTGGACCTTTCATCGAATGACGCCAAGGGCCGCATGGAACGGAATCGATAGATTCAAAAAAAAGGCCCGGCAGCTACCTACTCTCCCGCGACGAACGCAGTACCATCGGCG
>CAYZJV010000070.1:0-15195 GCA_964478945.1 uncultured Spirochaetaceae bacterium
CTACCGGTGATACCCCATCTGAAGGTGACCGATATGGGACTGTTCGATGTGGATTCGTTCTCTTTCGTTCCGATGGAACAAGAACCATAACCATACGTCTTCATTTGACACAATGAAAGCCGCCCCGAAAGGGAGCGGCTTTTTAGTTGCAATTGTCAGCAATTACCCGAGTATCAACTTGAGCAGCAGAAGGATGGCGATCACCACCATCATCGGACTGATTTCCTTGGCCTTCTTGGTGAGAAGCTTCAGGATGATCCAGCTGAGCGCACCATACATGATACCATTGGCGATCGAGTACGAGGTCACCATGAGGAGTATCGTCAGGAATGCCGGGATAGCCTCGGTGCTCTCTTCGAAATCGATCTCCTTCACGGGCGCGATCATGAACAGACCAACCAGGATCAGTGCCGGAGCGGTTGCCGCACCGGGAACCGAAATGAACAGCGGAGAGAGGAACAGTGATATGAGGAACAGGATCGCGACAGTGAGACTGGTGAGTCCTGTGCGTCCACCCTCGGAGACTCCTGCGGAACTTTCCACATACGTGGTGACGGTCGAAGTTCCCAACATGGCTCCGACAGTAGTTCCGATGGCATCGGCAAACAAGGCTTCCTTACACTTGGGAATACTTCCATCCTTGTTGAGGATGTCGGCTTTGGTCGCACAACCGATGAGCGTACCCACGGTGTCGAACATGTCCACAAAGAGGAAAGTGAATACGATCACGATCATGTCGATGCTGAACACATCGGCGAATGAGAATGCGAGGAAGGTGGGGGCAATCGATGGGGGAAGGAAACTTCCTCCGGCCCAAGAAGTGACACCGAAAGGAATCCCGACGATCGTGGTTGCCACGATACCGAGCAACAGTGCGCCGCGAACCTTGAATGCGACAAGCACGCTGGTTACGATCAAACCGATCATCGCCACGAGTGCCGTGCCATGGGTGATGTCACCCAGCTCGACCAAGGTGGCGCCATCGACGATGATTCCGGCATTCTGCAACCCGATGAACGCGATGAACAATCCGATACCTACACTGATGGCCTTCTTCATGTTGGCGGGAATCGAATTGACGATCGCTTCCCTGATGTTGAATGCGGTGAGCAGAATGAAGATGATACCTTCGATGAATACCGCGGTCAAAGCCTGTTGCCAAGTGTACCCCATGGTGATGACGACGGTATAGGCGAAGAATGCATTGAGCCCCATTCCGGGAGCGAGAGCGAACGGCAGGTTCGCCAGGAATGCCATGACCAGGGTGGCAATGGCCGCCGAGAGAGCGGTTGCGGTGAATACCGCACCGAAGTCCATGCCTGCGTCCGCCAACATCAACGGGTTGACGATGAGGATGTAGGCCATCGTGAGGAACGTGGTCACACCCGCAAGCACCTCAGTTCGCACATCGGTTTTGTGCTCTGAGAGCTTAAATAACTTTTCCATCTGATTTCTCCTTTGCAGTGGATGATTCGATGCTCCCATTCTATCTTTGAAAGTGCAAATTGTACAGAAAAAAATGCGTTTAAGGAAAGTTGGAGTTAAGAATTTTGCTTGATTCCAAAATCATGGATAGCCATGCTCAAAGTTGATCCACCGACTTGTGCAACCGCACCATCCAACCCACCGAACTTCGTGCCCATACCATATTTTCGACGAAAAAAAAGGGTGGTCCGCCACTCAATGCCCGGATGGAGGACATGTGGACCTAGTCACCATCACCCGACCCTGATGGGTGAAGGTCTCCATCGGAGTTCCATAGAGTTTCGACAACAGTTCCGAAGTCAACGCCTTCTCGACAGGACCACTGTGGATGAGCCGGCTGTTCTCAATCATGGCGACTTGGGAAGCGCAATCGGCTGCGACCGATGGATCGTGGGTGGTGAAGAACAATGTGATGCCACGAGCCGAAAGACTTTTGAGTATTCCCACGACCTTGGCGGTATTGCCGGGATCGAGGCTGCTGGTGGGTTCGTCGAGCAGCAGTACTTTCGGTTGCTGGGCCAATGCTCGGGCAAGCAACAGCAGCTGGTGTTCTCCTCCGCTGAGGGTGGTGATGCTCCGATGTGCGATCGAACCGATGCCCACCTCCTCGATCGATTCGTAGGCAATCTCGATGTCCTGCTTGGAAGGTGAAGCGAGTTCATGGAGGTATGGAGACCTTCCGAACAACACATACTCAAGCACCGTGAATGAGAATCGTGATCCCTCTTCCTGTGGGACGAGACTGACCGTTTGTCCCAGTTTCCGCTTGGAGTAGGATCCAAGCTCCTCTCCGAAGAGGGTTATGGTTCCGGTTTGTGGAACTCTCCACCGCAGCAGAAGATCCATCAAGGTCGATTTGCCCGCTCCATTCGGTCCCAACAAGGCAGTGGTCACCCCCTCTTCGATCGTAAGAGAAAGATCTTGCAATGCGAACGTGTCCCTGTTGGGGTAGGTATAGGAAATGTGTTCGAGCACATACGCTCCGGTCACAGTTCCACCTCCGTCTTCTTCCTCGAAAGGATGATGATGAACAATACCGCACCAACAAGGCTGGTAAGCACTCCCAAAGGAATTTCACTTGAAAGGAGCGTTCTCCCCACCGTATCGCATAGGAGTAAAAAGATGGATCCGATGAGCATCGAACCGGGGAGGGCAAATCTCGCATCGGAACCGAGCATCCTACGGGCCAAGTGGGGAACAATGAGACCCACCCATCCGACGAGTCCGGCTACGGATATGATTGCAGTGGTCGCCACGGTTGCAATGAACAACATCAACGGTTTTTCCCGTTTCACCGATATTCCGATCGCATGGGCGGTACGATCATCGAGTGAGAGGATGTTGATCCGCCAACGAAGAGAGGCCAAGAGCAACAAGGCAACCCACAATATCGGGAGTACGCTCCAGGCGTTGCCCCAAGTGCTGTTCCAAAGACCACCCATCATCCAGAAGGTGATGTCCTGCAGGCTCGTGGTGGGATCGGCCACCAGTTTGATTACCGAGAGTCCCGCCGAGTACATCGCTCCTACGGCGATTCCACTGAGAATCAAGCGGAGTATCCAGCCACCGAAATGAAAACTTTTGGCAAGACGGTAGGAAACCAGTAGAGCCAGTAGTCCAAAAATTGTTGCGCTGATTTGGACCACCATCGCGGAGAATCCGAATAGGGTGATCGCCAATGCAGCTCCGAAGGCCGCACCTTGGCTTACACCAAGAAAACCCGGTTCCACCAGGGGATTGGCGAACAACATTTGGAATACGAAACCAGCTGCGGCAAGTGCCGCCCCACCGGTGATCGCCAAAAGCACACGGGGAAGGCGGACATCGATCACGATTCGCACCAACAATGGATCGTGGATTATCCCCAGGGGATTGGCAATACCGGCTTTTGGATAGCGTCCGATGAGCAGTGAAAGCATGAAGGAGATGAAGAGGGTAGCGAACATGATCCACAATCGCCTCGTGTGGAGATGGATCGTGCTCACATACCTTCTTTGGTCTTGGATCACTTGTTACCCACCGAATCGCGGTACTTCTGTACCAAAGCGTTGAGTACGGATTCCGATTCGATATGGTAGAAATCACGATAGAAAGTCCGTATCTCCGTTTCCATTGAGAAATCGGGGAACAATTCGGGATGCAATTCGGCTGCCAACCATTGCAGGGCGAGGATCCATCTGCTGTCTGATTGGAAGTAGTTGAGTACATCGGCAGGAGTTGCTTCGATTCCACTCTTCTTCACCACGTCCAGTTGTTGCCATTGTGGACTTTGGTTGATCGATTCGATGAAACGTTGCACGGGAGCCTTGTAGCTGATGAGAAAGAGTCTTTCGGGTTGCCAAGTGGCGATTTGTTCGAAGGAAACCTTTCTCCAGGCGTGTTCCGCAAGCGAGGTGTCGAGCCATACGGGAATGCCTCCGGCCCGGATGGTGATCGAGCTCTGTATCCACTCCTTAGGGGCCACACTGAAGGCTGTCGTTCCATCTGAAGAAGCGACTTGCATCATCAGTAACCTTGGTTTTTGCGACTCGGAAAGTTGTGCGATTTTTGCATCGATCGACGCTTCCCTGGCTTCGAATTCAGCGACCACACGTTGCGGGGTCTCTTCATCCCCAAGTAGTTTGCCGAGTTCCACAATCTCCTGTTTCCAGGCATCGGGAGTTTCGAGATCCATCACGAATACCGGTATGCCAAAGGGTTCGAGGAGTTTGACGATGGAATCGTAGTTGCTGGCCTTGGTAAGCACGAGGTCGGGCTCTCTTGCAAGAATCTCTTCCGCACCCACTTGTTGTCCAAGGCGACCCGATGTGGTGAATTCAGGTCGTATGAGGTTGAAGAAATCACCCAATCCTTGATCGGTCTTCGCGAGGATGACCTCCTTTTCCTGAATCTCCGGAAAGAGGAACAAGGCATCGGCGGGCATCACAGCCGCCCGTCCCACCACCATGATCCTTTGTGGGTCTCCTGGGATGGTCACCGTTCTTCCGAGCGCATCCACTGCACTCCTCTGATTCGGCATCCCAGTCGTTTCAGGCACTCCCTGTCCCACCAAAGGGAACATGATGCAAAAGATGAGGGAAATGAGCAGTATGTTGCTTCTGAATTTCGTTTTCATACAATCTCCTGTAGAATGGTGTGTTGATCGCACCCATGTTACCATTATGTAATCGAAAATACAACGGTAGGATATGTGGTTTTCTTCCATTTCGACAACCTTGCACAGCAAGGGGATTCGGGGTAATCTGATACCCAAAGAGACACGAGCGAGGCAACAATGGAAGACCATCGGATCATGGAAGGACTTGCCGGCATCACCAGTGGACAGAGGGCTCTGGGAGCCCTTTCCACCAAAGAGCGCAATACGATGCTGGAACATATCGCCAATGCATTGGAGCAACAGGCGTCACGGATATTCGCAGCCAATGGACGTGATTTGGCGCAAGCTGAAAGGGAAGGATTGGCACAACCGCTGTACAAGCGATTGGTGTTCGATGACAAGAAGCTCGCTGCGGTTTGCGAAGGAGTACGTCAAGTAGCCGCACTCGAGGATCCCATCGGCAGGGTGCGTGAAAGGAGGTTGTTGGATGATCATTTGGTGCTCGAGAGGATAGATGTACCGATTGGAGTCATCGGCATGATCTTCGAGTCACGTCCCGACGCGCTGGTCCAGATTCTCTCACTCTGTCTGAAAAGCGGCAATGCGATAGTACTCAAGGGAGGACGGGAAGCCCTCCAGACCAACCGGGAATTGATCGCGGTGATCCGCGAGGCTTTGGGGCAATTCCCAGTGGGAAGCCGTTGGATAGTGCATATGGAGAGTAGGGAGGACGTGGGCATTCTGTTGGGGATGGACGACATTGTGGATCTTTTGATTCCTCGTGGATCCAATGAGTTCGTACGCTATATCATGGAGCACACGAAGATTCCGGTTCTCGGCCACGCGGATGGCCTCTGCGCCCTCTATATCGATGATGAAGCCGATCTCGACATGGCAGTAGCGGTGGCAGTCGACTCGAAATGCCAATATCCTGCCGTATGCAATGCGGTGGAGACGTTGTTGGTCCATGCTTCGATTGCGAACGGATTCCTACCAAAATTCAAGGAAGCTACCACTACATGGCCGGTCACCATCCACGGTGATGGGAGAACAAGAGACGTGATCGACTGTATGGCTGCGGTTGGATCCGATTGGGACACCGAGTATCTCGATTACGAAATTGCAGTGAAGGTGGTGGACTCGATGGAAGAGGCCATTGAACACATCGCACAACACGGTTCCGGACATACCGATGCGATCGTCACAGGAAATGAAGCGAAGGCGAGGAAATTCCTCAGGGAAGTCGATTCCGCCGATGTCTTCTGGAATTGCAGCACACGCTTCGCCGATGGCTTCCGTTATGGATTGGGTGCCGAGGTGGGCATCAGCACGCAAAAGATCCATGCTCGAGGTCCTGTCGGACTGGACGGACTGGTCATCGGGAAATGGGTGCTTGCCGGCAATGGACACATAGTCGACACTTATGCCAAGGGAAAGCCCTTTCTACACAAGGAGCTCTCGATCGAAGGCGGATCCCTGTTCGGGGAGGTCGACGAATGAGTCGGGACATGTCGGCGGTTCGACGGATTGTGGTGAAAGTCGGATCGAATCTCATCACCGATATGCAGGGAATCGATGAGGACCGCATTGCATTGATCGCCGCAGAGATCGCCAAGATGAAATCTTCTGGGGTACAGGTGTTGCTCGTCTCATCAGGAGCGATTGGTTTGGGAGCGAAGGAATTGGGTCGAAAGACAGCTGTGAAGCAGACCGCGATGCGCCAGGCATGTGCCTCGATCGGTCAACCGTTGCTGATGAGCCATTACCGAGCGGCATTCAAGGCCCATGGAATCAGTTGTGCCCAAATTCTGATTACCCGCAATGATCTGAACGAACGACGTACCTTTGTGAACTTGAAGAATTCCATCGCGACCCTTTTGGATATCGGGGTGGTTCCCATCTTCAATGAGAACGACGTGGTGAGTACCGCGGAGATTGGAACCGCTGTGGGAGACAATGATCGTCTCAGCGCGTTTGTCGCAAGCAAAATTGATGCCGATCTGTTGGTACTGCTCACCGATATCGAAGGGTTGTATACGGAAGATCCCAAGAAGAATCCACACGCCACTCTAATGGAGGATGTTCCTATTCTTGATGAGAAGGTGTTCGCCTTCGCCGGATCGGCGGGAAGTGTATTCTCCACTGGAGGAATGAAAACGAAACTGCTCGCAGCGAAGATTGCGGCCAACGCCGGATGCGCCACGGTGATCGCGAGTGGGTATGAACCGCATGTATTGGAAAGAATCCTCGCTGGTGAGTCGTTGGGTACCTATATCCATGGCCAAGCACGTTTGAACCAACGCTCCAGATGGATCCTCAACAGCACCCCCAAGGGTACCATCTGGATCGATGATGGGGCCGTGGCGGCCTTGAGATCCCATAAAAGTCTGCTCCCATCGGGAATCCTATCGGTTTCCGGAGTCTTCCATGCCGGGGATGTGGTGATGGTGAACGATGTGGCCAAGGCGGTACCCTACTACAATAGTACCGAAATCGCCGAAATGGCGGGATGTCAAAGCAAGGATATCCCGAAGGTCTTGGGAAACAGAAAGGCCGATGTGGTGTTCCGGCCGGAGGACTTGGTGTTTTTGGATCATGAAGAATAGCTACCGGATATTCCATAGGAAACAGGACATCGGTCGTCGAATCAGTCTCCTCCATCGTGAAGAGACCTTGTCCATCGGTATGCTGGCACAAGAGAGTGGGGAAGCGCTTGCCGGTGCGATCGATTCCGTCACCACCTTCTCCAATTGGCCAATCATCGTGCTCATGTATGAAGATCAGGGAAGGGTGCCCGAATTGCGCCTTCGTTTCCCTTCGGTCACCTTCATTGTCTTTTCCCATCCGGTCTCATTCGGCACCATGGCCAATGCAATGGCGAACGAATGCTACTCCACCTTTTTCTACTTGGTGAGAAGTGATGTGAGATGCGATCGCTTCGATACCGACAGCGCGATCGAATTGTTGCACCGAAGTGACAAACCGGCCGCGGTCACTCCACTTCTCACAAACCGTAATGGGGAACCTATCCCGGTGGTCCAGGCCCCATTGTTGCGCGATGGATTGATCGATCCCGTTCCCTTCTTTCCTTCGGGAGAAGTGACCGCGACTCTCTATCCGTATTTGGGCATAGGAATGTACGAGAGGGCTCTGTTCCAACGTTTGAGGGGGTTCGATGAGTTGGTGGAGGGTGATTTCTGGCAAGTGCTCGATTTCGGGCTCAGGACTTGGCTCTATGGATATCCCATCTTTACCGTTTCCTACCTCTCCTGTTCGTTTCCCATGCGGCAGTTGGTGATCGAGGATCGTTCTCCACATGAAGGTATGAAACGGGTCCATACCAAAGCGTTGGGTATGCGGCAAATGAATGGTAAAAATTATCCCAAACGTTCCGGTAAGTACCATGATTCCCATGTGCATGCCGAGGTCAAGAAACGTCTCGCACTGTATAAATCCGATTTCCAGCAACTGATCGATCAGTGGCAGGCTCCTGGAGATATCTCGTGAAATTTCGGATCGCACTGCTGTTGCTGTGTATGGTACTACCGATCTTCGCTCGACCGGTGTCCCCTTTTTCGTTGCCTGTTGGAACGGTGGTGCTGGATGCCGGGCATGGGGGACACGATCCCGGTGCGACGGCGGTACATCAATACGAAAGTGAAGTGTTGATCGAAGAGAAGCATATTGTCTTGGATATCATGCTGCGGGTTGCCGAGTCATTGCGACAACGGGAGCCGGGTATCGCGGTGGTGACCACTCGGAGCGACGATCGGTACCTTCCCTTGGAGGAACGCTCCGAGATCGCGGCATCTACCGATCCTGGAGTGGGAAAATCCTCCTTGTTCATATCGATCCATGCGAATTCGGCACCGGTGGAGGAAGCCAATGGATTCGAGCTGTTGGTGAAACCCACCGATGTAAGGGTCCATTTCCTGAATAGTACGACTCCCGATTGGGCATTGGTCCGCTATGCGAACCATACCATGGCGGAATTGAACCGGTTGTTGAATCGACAAACCCTCCTGTTGGCATCCACAATGGAGCAGTCCCTCGCAACACGTTTTCCCCAGTCACGTGACAGGGGTATCAAGGAACAGGATGTATGGATACTCAATATGAGCCGTATCCCTTCGGTACTGGTGGAGATCGGCTTCATCAGCAACCCTGAGGAAGCCTCTCTCATGATCACTGACGCTTGGCGCTCCGAGATGGCCGAAGCCATCGTCGATGGTATCGGAAACTACCTCAATCGCGATTGATTCGGCTACGCCCTTCCATTGCCAATTGGGTCTTGAGGCTTTTCAATTCCGCCGACAGCGAGACCTTGTAGATATGGGGATTGATCATCCTCCTGTAGGTCTTGTGGAGTGTGTTCAGGTTTTCCTTGACATGACGTTGGATTTTCTTGAGCGGCACACTGTGTCCGATCCGCTCGCCATTGGCCATATGGAGTGTGAGAAGGGGTGTCACCTTCGCATACCTCCCCAGTTTCATGGTGAAGAAGTCGGCCTGATTGAAGGGATGGTGGAATATGTAGTCGCGATCCCCGCTGAGTTCCTCGTGTTCCAATGTGATCAGGTCGCCGAGTGCGGCTCCATCGGAATCGGTGAAACGCCACACTTGTTTTCGACCCGGATTTGTCGCTTTTTCGAACGAATTGCTGATTTTCATCGTGGGCAACCATGACCCGTCCGGAAGCTGTCGACTTGAGAGCTTGTAGACGCCATTCAGGGAACTTTGGTTCCCTCCTGTGACCAGATGGGTCCCGATTCCCCATGAGTCGATCGGGACCTCGTCATGGATCAATGTCTCGATGATCTCTTCGGTCAGATCGTTGGATACTGTGATCTTTGCCTCCACGAGTCCCGCTTCGTCAAGCTTTTTGCGGATTTCCCGAGAAAGATAGCTCAAATCCCCACTGTCGATCCTGACCCCAACGACAAGCCCCTTCTCCTTCAGCTCCTTACCCACGATGATTGCGTTTTCTATTCCGGAACCGAGTGTGTCGTAGGTATCGATGAGTAGGATCGTATTGTTGGGATAAATATCGGCGAAAGCCCTGAATGCTTCCAGTTCCGATTCGAATGACATCACCCATGAGTGGGCCATGGTTCCCGCGACCGGTATGCCGAAGACTTTTCCCGCCAGCGTATTGCTGGTGGCTGAGCATCCCCCAATGAAGGCTGCCCGCGAAGCCGAAATGGCACCATCGGGGCCTTGGGCTCTCCTCAAGCCGAATTCCATGATTGCCCCTCCGTTCGCCGCATGATGGACACGGGAGGCTTTCGTGGCGATCAAGGATTGGAAGTTGATCGTGTTGAGCAACATTCCTTCAATCAGTTGGGCCTCCATCATGGTGGCCTCGACCCTGATCAAGGGTTCCCCTGGGAAGACCACGGTACCCTCATCCATCGCATGGATGGTTCCCATGAACTTGAAATCTTCCAGATACTCCAGAAAATCCCCATGGAATCGTCCCAAAGAACGCAGGTATTCGATGTCGCCTTTGCTGAAGGTGAAGGTTTCCAGCCGTTTCAACAGATCGTTCAATCCTGCGAATATCACATACCCTCCGTTGAAGGGATTGGTTCTATAGAACATGTCGAACACCACACGAGGATTATTCTTCGTGAGGAAATATCCCTGCATCATCGTCAGTTCATAGAAGTCTGTCGAAAGTGCGGACAATACCATGACAACCTCCTTTCGATCAGCGTCTGATCTCGGTGAATCCGGTGTAGGGGACAAGAGCCCGTGGAATGGCAACCGATCCATCCTCCCGTTGGAAGTTCTCCAGAAGGGCAACGATGGCCCTACTGATGGCAATGGCGGTTCCATTGAGCAGGTGCACATGTTTCACATGCCCTTCGGCATCCCTGTACCGGATATTCAATCGTCTTGCTTGGTAATCGGTGCAATTGCTGGTGCTGGTGACCTCGCCATACTCGCCGTGTTCGCCACGACCGGGCATCCAGGCCTCGATATCGTACTTGCGATAGGCCGGAGCACCAAGGTCTCCGGTACAGGTGTCGACCACGTGGTAGGGGATACCCAAGCCTTGGAATATCTCCTCTTCGATGGCGAGCAGCTGGTTGTGGATTGCTTCGGATGTATCGGGAGTACTGTAGACGAACATCTCCACCTTGGAAAATTGGTGTACCCTGTACAGTCCCTTGGAATATTGGCCTGCTCCCCCCGCTTCCCGACGGAAACAGTGGGAAAGTCCGGCGAGGCGAATCGGAAGTTCGTTTTCAGAAAGGATCTTTCCCGCATGGTACCCTCCCAGGGTGATCTCCGCGGTTCCCACCAGACATGTTCCGGTCCCTTCGATGGTATAGATGTTGCTTTCCTCTCCCCTTGGATTGAAACCGATCCCCTCCAGCACTTCTTCCCGAGCGATATCGGGAGTGATCGTGGGAACGAACCCATGCTTGATCAGGATGTCGAGCGCATACCGCTCCAAGGCAAGCTCGAGGATCACCGCTTCGTTCTTCAAGTAATAGAACTTTGCTCCCGAAACACGGGTGGCGGTATCGAAATCGATCAAATCCAAATCTTCACCCAATTGGACATGATCCTTTGGCGTGAAGGTGAACGAGGTGGGTTCTCCCCATCGTTTGATCTCAAGGTTCTCGGTGTCGAGCTTTCCCACAGGTGCCTCCGGATGGGCATGGTTGGGTATGGTTTTTGCCAATGTGGTGAACGAGCTCTCCACTTCCTGAAGCAGGCTCTCCTTCACCGCAATCTCCTCCTTCAACGCTTTTCCCTCGGCGATGAGTGCACCTCTGGTTTCGCTGTCCATCTTGGATTTCATCTTGGCTGCGTTCTCGTTTCTTTTGGCACGCAGCGCTTCGGTCTCCTGCAACAACACCGATCGTTGCTCCTGCAATGCGATGATGGCCTCAAGGTCCACCTGCATGCCCCTGTTCGCGATATTCGCGGCAATCTCTTCTTTTCTGGTCTTCAATTCCTTAAGATCAATCATGGTGTTCCTCGTATTCAGTTGGCATTCTTCGCACGTGCTTCCATCTCAAGCGCGCCTTGGCTCGCAGCTTCGACCGATTCCATCAACGTACCGGCGAAACCATTCTCGTACAGCACTTGCATGGTCTTGATCGTCAATCCCGCGGGAGAACATACTTGGGTAAGCAGTTCCTGGGGATGGCGTTTCGTTTCTCTCGTCAATGAGGTGGCGCTTTCCACGGTATCGCATATCAGAGCGAGTGCCGTTGAGTAGGGCAGTCCCTCATGCACTCCACCCATGGCGATGCCGTGGAGGAATTCGAATGCAGTGGCGATGGCAGAGCCCGAAACACCTATGAAGGCCGAGAAATGGGTTTCGTCAAGTGTATGTGCCGAGCCGAACATGCGTGCGAATCGCAGGGTGATCCCGGACAATTCCTCCGATGCCTCCGGATGCACCGCAACAGCGGTAACCGCCTTCTTCACCGAGGCGGCGATGTTGGGCATGATACGGGCGATCTGTTTTGTTTTGAGTCGTTTGGACAACGTTTCGATTGCCACCCCGGCTGCCATGGAGATGTACATCTTGTCACTGTAATGGGCAAGATCATCATAGAGTTTCGGCAATATCTGGGGTTTTACAGCCAGTACCACGATATCGGAATCGGTCATGAGGGATGTGAAATCCCTTGCTTCGGCTCCAGTTTCCCGAGCCATGGCCAGTGCCACATCCTCCTTCACATCGTACAGCAGGACCTTCCACTCTCCTGAAGGTGCCACGCTTCGTATGATGGCTCCTCCCATGTTGCCGCAACCGATAAATCCCATTGTCTTCATATGATCTTCTCCTTCGTTTCCCATGAAAGCCTATGTAGCTCGCCTTTCGCTGCGAGTGTTGCGAATTGCGATTGTCGTGCGAACTCGTAGGCACCTATCGCCACGCTGTTGGAAAGGTTCAGCGAACGGGCACCTTCGATCATCGGAATGCGTATGCATCGGTTGGGATGTTGGACGAGGATCGATTCGTCGATTCCCGCCGATTCCTTGCCGAATACAAGGTACGCATCATCTCCATACGTGACGTCGGCGTAGGTATGTCTCGCCTTGGTGGTGAAGAACCAAAGCGGTTCACCGCCGTGGGTGTTGAGGAAAGCCTCGATGGAATCGTGATGACGGATATCCAAGAGATGCCAGTAATCGAGACCGGCACGTTTGAGTTTCCTATCGCTTATGGTGAATCCGAGTGGATGTACCAGATGAAGCGTAGCTCCCAAGGCAGCGCACGTCCTGGCGATATTGCCCGTATTTTGTGGTATCTCGGGTTCGAAAAGCACGATATGCAGCCCCATGGCGACAGATCCTCCCATCTCGGATTCCTTGCTACTGTACCACCATTGGAACACCCCTGCAAGGGGAGGGTCAATCCTCCTTCGGTCTCATGAGACTGGCTTTCTGAACCCTTCTTCCCTTGTTTCTGAGGGCTAGGACCGCTTCCTCGAGGTCCCGTTTCCTTTTGTAGGAATCCTCGAACAACTGCTGCTGTACCGGAAGGTTCTTGTCCGTCACATGGTACAGTCCCACTCCAAGCAATCTCACCGGTGAGTGTTGACGCCGGCGGTTGTGCAACAATTCCTTTGCCAGGGAATAGATCTGTTCGGCACTGTAGATCGGGGTATCGACTGTGGTCTGGGCACTTGTGGTGGTGAAGTCGCTGTAACGGAGTTTTATCGCCACGGTGGAGGAGGTCACATGTTCCTCCATTGCCCTGAACATCACATCGTGACTCATCCCGAGAAGGTTCTGTTCCAATGTTTCGCTGGAAACGATGTCGACCGGAAAGGTCATTTCGGTGCTGATTGAGCGGGATTTCGTCTCTCCTGTATGCACTCCGGGATCGATGCCTTGGCTCACCTTGTGAAGATACAAGCCTCCGGCTTCACCGAACAACCTCCTCAACTGTGCAATGGGAATGGCCCTCAACTGGGCTACGGTGGTGATACCGTGTTTCGCAAGCTGCTTCAATGTGCTTTCGCCTATCCCCCACAACTTTTTCAAACCCACCGCGTCGACGAATGCAATCTCCTTTCCGGGAGAAACACGGCACAATCCATCGGGTTTGTCGTAATCGCTTGCCATTTTCGCGATGAACCTACTTGGCCCGATACCGACACTGATCACCAGTGAAGTCTCGTTCACTACCCGGTTCTTCAAGAGTATGGCCGCCTGTCGCGGAGAGCCGAACAAACGTTGTGTTCCGCTCATATCCAAGAAAGCCTCGTCTATCGATATCTGTTGGACCACCGGACTGAAGGTCTTGAGTATGGCGATGACCGATCTGCTCACTTCATTATAACGTTGCATCCTCACCGGGGTCCGTATCGCATGCGGACACAATCGTATCGCCTGATACATTGGCATGGCCGAATGGATGCCGAACACACGTGCTTCGTAGGAACAGGCCGAGACGACTCCTCGAGTACCCGTTCCTCCCACGATCACCGGTTTTCCCCGGTATTCCGGATGGTCCAATTGCTCCACCGAGGCGTAGAACGCATCCATATCCACGTGGAACCATACCGTCTCCATGTTCATTCGACTCCTAGTGTGGAGTATGACGATCTGAGTCGGTGTGCTGCGAATCCCTCCTCCAACAACACTGTGAGAAGTTTGGGCCAATCATAATCCATCGATGCGGCGAGTATGGGGAAATGACTTTTCGACGTCATTCCGGGCAATGTGTTGATCTCATTGAAATAGATCGTGTCATCGCTCGGATCATGAAAGAAATCGATTCTGGCGTAACCGGTGACTCCGATCGATTTGGCGATCCTGATCGCGTATTCGGAGATGGTGTTGGCCATTTCCTTGGGAAGGGGAGCCGGCAACTGAAGATAGGCACAGTTGGCTACAAGGTATTTGTGTTGGTAGGAAACGATATGTGTTTCATCCTTTTCCGGATCCATGATAAGGCCCGGATCGCTGGCCTCCATCACCGCTCCATTGGTGATTACCGCCACTTCAAGCTCACGAACATCCTTGATAAGCGGTTCCAACATGATGGAATTGGTGTAGATTCCCGTTCGTATGATCGCATCCAGCAGCGAATTGACCGAATATTCTTCCAACACATCGACCCCAACGGAGGAACCTCCGTCTTCCGGTTTCACCACAAGGGCGGTCCCCAATCTCGAGACCGCTTCCCTGTGCAGTTGGGTGGGATACGGGTCGTCGGAGCCGTTGGCGAGAGTGATCCTCCTCTTGTCCACCACCAAAGAAGGGAGAATGGGTACTCCCATCTCCTTGGCATGGATCTTCGCGAGAAGCTTGTGCATTCCTATCATGGATGCAACGGCTGTGCATCCCACATAGGGCAGGTGTGCCGACTCCAGCAATCCCTGCAACCTTCCATCCTCGCCTCCGGTGCCATGGGTGACTGGAAACACTATATCGATCGGAATACGATTCTTCCCATCCATATGGTACACACCACTACCCGGACAGACCGATAGTGCTTCGGATTTGATGAAATCCGCAGTCGGTTCTTCTTCGGAGAAGCTTGAAACAGGTTGCAACGACCACCTTCCGTCACGCGAAATACCGATGGGTACCACCGTGTGTCCCAACTCCACCAGATGATGGAATACCGTCTT
>CAYZJV010000071.1:0-15176 GCA_964478945.1 uncultured Spirochaetaceae bacterium
TAGCATGACTTTCATGGAAATGTAAATATATAATTTGTAAATTTATCTTTGCGATAAAATTGGCAATTAAATTGCGCTTTTCCTAAGTATCAAAAATGAAAATTTTCATAATCAACAAGTGAAATTGGGACAGCTAAACCTATAAAATGTTGCAAAATGTTGCAAAAAAGATTGACTTACTGCGAATCTCCTTTACAATGGCAAGTGGAGCTTTCGCTCCCGTGAAACCAATCCCAAGGAGCAGTCATCGTTATGGGAGACATCATGCGTCCCGTTCCCTTCGAGGAACTAGTGAACAGAATTTTTTCGGAATACCGACAGAGCGGTTCGATTTTCGGAATCCACCAAGATCAGTTCTGCACTCCCGATCCCACCAAAGGCATCAACGTGTTCGGACAGAAGTGCGCCACACCCCTGGGTCCAGCAGCCGGACCCCATACCCAGCTTGCGCAGAACATCGTGGCGAGTTATCTCGCAGGTGGCCGCTTCATGGAATTGAAGACGGTCCAGAAGATGGATACCTTGGAAATCGAAAAACCTTGTATCGATGCAAGGGACGAAGGCTACAATGTGGAGTGGTCCACCGAGTATACCTTGCCGAAAGCGTATGAAGAGTATGTGAAGGCATGGGTGTTGCTTCATCTCATGGAGGCGGTGCTCAACGATGGCAAGATCGGCGAACCCTCCTTCATATTCAACATGAGCGTTGGTTACGACCTCGAAGGCATCAAGACTCCTAAGATGCAGACATTCATCGATTCGATGATTGATGCATCGAAGGCCGAGGCCTTCACCTCCTCGATCGCATCGTTGCAAGCCATGCTTTCCGAAGGGGCCCTCTTCGAAGGTACCGAATGGGAAGGTCTGGAGAAGAAACTGGCCGATTTGCCCAATCGCATCTCTGCGAACATCAGCCCATCGGTCACCATCAGTACGATGCACGGTTGTCCTCCGCACGAGATAGAGGCCATTTGCACCTACATGTTGACGGAGAAGAAGCTCAACACATTCGTGAAGCTCAATCCGACTTTGCTGGGATTCGCTACCGTACGTGCGATACTCGACGATTTGGGATACGATTACATCGGACTCAATCGCGAATCGTTCGAACATGATCTGCAGTATCCCGATGCGATCGCAATGTTGCATCGTCTGGTGGATCTGGCGAAGACCCGGAAGCTCGGCTTCGGGGTGAAGCTCACCAATACGTTGGGCTCGGTGAACGACCAGGGTGTACTTCCCGGTGACGAGATGTACATGTCGGGAAGAACGCTGTTGCCCATCAGCACCGGTGTGGGGGCACTGCTTTCCAAGGAATTCGACGGACAGCTTCCCATCTCCTATAGTGGTGGTGCGAATGCGGGCACCGTACTCGATATCTTCGAGACGGGTATCAGGCCCATTACTTTGGCAACCGATATGCTCAAACCCGGTGGGTACGTCCGTATGCGACAGATGGTTCGTATCCTCGAGAACGACAGCGAGACCTGGGATGCAAAGAAGATCGATGTGGCCGCTCTCGAGAAGCTGGCCTCCGACGCTAGAAAACGTGAAAGCGTACAGAAGGAGTACCGCGGAACCGATTCGGCGAGTGTACCGGGACCTTTGCCGCTTACCGATTGCTATGTCGCACCGTGTGTCCAGGCCTGTCCCATCCACCAGAATGTTCCCGACTACATCTATTTGGTGGGTAAGGGAAGATACGCCGATGCGCTGGAGGTGATCTACGATACCAACGCATTGCCGAATTTGACGGGCTACATCTGTGACCACCAGTGTCAGTACCACTGCACAAGGATGGATTACGAGGGAACGGTCCAGATTCGTGAAATGAAGAAAATCGCCGCCGAACAAGGCTTTGCAGAGTACATCAAGAGATGGAAGAAGCCAGAGGATGCCACGGTGAAGGCCGCTGTGGTGGGAGCCGGGCCCGCAGGACTTTCGGCTGCCTATTTTCTCGCACGTGCAGGTTTCTCCGTAACCGTCTTCGAGCGGGAGGAGCATGCGGGAGGAGTGACACGCCATGTGATCCCTGGTTTCCGATTCCCCGAGAGTGCACTCCAAGCCGATATCGATTTCATCGCCAAACATGGTGTCGATTTCAAATTCGGAGCGGGTGGCGACGAAGTGACCGTGGACAAATTGCATGATGAAGGATTTGCACATATCTTCTATGCGATCGGTGCCGAAGTCGACAACGAGATTCCATTGGCCGGGGATCGAAGCAAGGTGATGCCGAGTCTTGAATTCCTCAACGCATTCAATAAGGATGCCTCCAAGCTTTCATTGGGCGAACATGTGGTGATCGTCGGTGGAGGCAATACCGCAATGGACAGTGCAAGGGCGGCTACCCGGGTACCGAATGTGAAGAAAGTCTCCGTGGTGTACCGAAGAACCAAGAAGGAGATGCCCGCAGATTTGGAGGAGTACGAGAATGCGGTTGATGAAGGGGTGGAATTCCTCTTCTTGACCAATCCCGAGTCGTTCACTGCAGATGGTGCTCTCGTATGTAGGAAGATGGCACTCGGTGAACCCGATGCCTCCGGGCGTCGTCGTCCTGTGCCTACCGAGGGGACGGTCGCAATGATGGCCGATACCCTGATCACCGCCATTGGAGAGAAGGTCGACGGGGAGAAGCTTTCATGGTTCGGTGTTCCCCTCGATGCGAAGGGATGGCCGGTGACCGATTCGGCCACCTTGGAAACATCCGTCGATGGTGTGTATGTGCTTGGTGATGCACAAAGCGGACCCTCTACAGTGGTGAGGTGCATTGCTTCGGCGAGAAAGGCGGTCGAGGCAGCCATCGACAAGGTGCTCGGATCAATGGAGGAACTCGATCATGACCATGGATCGTGTGATTGCGGCCATGACCATGGCCATGATGACGGGTGTTGTTGCGGAGACGATGGGGAAGATGATGAAGTGCTCGATGAGGAGCTCGATGGTATTGAGGCTGAAGAAGATGCCTTCTTCGCTGAGATACGTGCCAAGAAGGGAACACATGCGGCATCGGCCGTTGCCGGTAGTCCGATCAAAGTGTTCGCCGAACGTGAAGCTTCCCGTTGTCTCGAGTGTTCGTACATCTGCAACAAGTGTGTGGAAGTATGTCCCAACCGCGCCAATGTCGCCATAGATATGCGCTATCGCAACGATCTCTTCGATCATCCGTTCCAGATTGTCCATCTCGATGCCTTTTGCAACGAGTGTGGCAACTGTGCGACATTCTGTCCTTGGGAAGGTGCTCCCTATCTCGACAAACTCACCGTGTTCAGCAGGAGCGATGATTTCGAGAATTCGGAGAACACCGGGTTTTTGAAGGATGGCGATGAGGTGCTGGTGAGGATCGATGGCGATACCTCAACTCACAAGGTGCTCTCCGACGGATCGATCGACGGCGATCTTCCCGAAGAGGTCTCATCCATCATTGAAGAAATCATCGTGAACCATTCGTACCTGCTCGGTGCGGTGGGTGAATGAGGAGGTAGGGTATCATGGGAACCATTAAATTCACCAATGCCAGGGTACTGCAGACGATGCCGCCGTTCTCCGTGCAGGAGGGTGTGGATGTCGTGGTCACCGACGATATTATCGTGGCGGTCGGCAACAATGCCGGAGCATCCTTTCCGGATGCGAAGGAATTCGATGCCTCGGGGAAAACGATCATTCCCGGAATGGTCTGTTCCCACCACCATTATTATTCGGGACTTTCCAGGGGAATGTTGGTACAAGCCGGTCCCCAGGAGGATTTCATACAAGTGCTGAAGGAGTGGTGGTGGAGGCTCGACAGGGCACTCGACGAGGAGGCCTTGTACTACTCGAGTCTCATCTGCTCGCTCGATGCCATCATGGCGGGAACCACCACCTGCATCGACCACCATGCGAGTCCTTCTTTCATCTCCGGTTCTCTGGAAACGATTGCGAGGGGCATGCGTGAGGTCGGCGTAAGGGGTGCCACCTGTTATGAGGTGACCGACCGCAACGGCGGCATGGATGAAATGAGAGCCGGTGTGGAGGAGAATGTCGCCTTCGCCAAGAGTGTCGACTCACGACGAAAAAGCGGTGAAAAACCTTTGGTTGAAGCGATGGTCGGAGGTCATGCCCCATTCACCATCGGTGATGAAGGCCTGGCATTGATGAAGGATGCCTGCGATTCAACAGGCAGGGGAATGCACCTGCATGTGGCGGAGGACAAATACGATGTCGCCTATTCGCACCATAGGTATCACAAGGATATCATTGACAGGCTCGATGGATTCGGACTTTTGTCGGACAATACCCTGTTGGTGCACGGATTGTGGCTCAACGATCGCGAGATCGAGTTGATCAATGGAAGAGGGAGCTATCTTGCGCACAATCCCAGAAGCAACATGAACAACCATGTGGGGTACTGCAAGGGACTGGGGGATGTCGACAACCTCGTGCTTGGAACCGACGGGTGTGGAGGCAACATGTTCGAGGAGATCAAACTCGCATTCTTCAAGCACAAGGATCAAGGCGGACCCTGGTGGCCGGGAGATTTCGCCACGGTCCTTTCACGCGGGAATGCGATTCTCGATCGATATTTCGGAGAACATTTCGGACGGGTCGAGCCCGGCTACAAGGCCGATCTCACTGTGCTCGACTATCGCAATCCGACACCGCTGGTGGAAGACAACATCGCCGGCCACATCGTATGGGGAATGAGCAGCAATGCCGTCGATTCGGTGATGGTTGAGGGAAAGCTGGTGATGGAGCATCGTGCGTTCGATTTCGATATCCAGGAGATCTACGCAAAGGCCGCGGAAGTCGCGGCAAGGGTTTGGAAGAAGGTCGATACCATCGCACCGTGATGGCAGGCAAATGAAACACTCCCCGGCAAGGGGATAAGGAAAGGATAGGAGCAAACTATGGGTATTCAAGAAGAAATCAGGAAGAAGGCGGCGGAGTATCGCCAGTATACCGCTGAGAATCTCTCCAAGATGGTGAAGGTGAAATCCTACAGCAGCAAGGAAGAGGACGTATGTCGTCTGATCGTCGAGCTTTGCAAAGAAGCCGGATTCGACGAGGTTCGTATCGATGGACTTGGAAGTGTGGTCGGTCGAGTGGGCAACGGGCCCAAACAGATCGCTTTCGATGCACATATCGACACGGTTGAGGTGGGAAATCTCGACAACTGGAATTTCGATCCGTTCAGTGGCGAAATCAAGGATGGCAAGGTGTTCGGACGGGGTACCTCGGACCAGAAGGGCGGAGCCGCCTCAATGATCACCGCCGGCCGCATCCTCAAGGAACTTGGTTATGGTGGCGAATACAGTGTCTACTTCACCTTCACCGTCATGGAAGAGGATTGTGATGGTATGTGCTGGAAGTACCTGATCGAGGAAGAGAAGTTCAAGCCCGATCTCGTGGTTTCCACCGAACCCACCAGTTGTCGGCTCTACCGTGGTCACCGTGGAAGAATGGAGATCAGGGTATTCCTCAAGGGAATCAGTTGCCACGGAAGTGCTCCCGAACGTGGAGTGAGCGCTGCCTACAAGGCTTCAAGGGCCGCATTGGCAATCGAACAGTTGAACCAGGATCTGCAACCAGATGAGGAGAACTTCCTCGGCAAGGGTACCATCACCGTGAGCCAGATGGATGTGCGCGGTCCTTCCCAGTGTGCGGTGGCCGACTATGCGATGCTCTATCTCGACAGACGACTGACTTGGGGTGAGGATGCCGATCTCGCCATCGGACAGGTGCGCGATTATATCGCGAAGGCCACAGGTGACGATCCCAAGGACATCAAGGTCGAAATGCCGATTTACGAGAAGCTTGGATGGACCCAGAAGGATTACCACCAGGAGCTCTACTTCCCGACATGGAAGATCGATGCCGACCATTATTTGGTTGAGGCTGGAGTCGAGGCCCACAAGGCTCTGTTCGACAAGGAACCGATCGTCGACAAGTGGACATTCAGCACCAACTGTGTGGCAACCACCGGACGTCATAAGATTCCCGCCATCGGTTTCGGTCCTGGAGACGAGGCCCAGGCCCATGCGCCCAACGAAATCAACAGGGTTGATGATCTTGAAATCTGTGCCGCCTTCTATGCGATGCTGCCCTACAGTCTCGAGAAGAAGAACTAGCTAACACGTCTACTTGACGGTATACTGTAACCATCCCGGTTCCGGAAGTTCCCGGAACCGGTTCCCTCCATGATCCCCTCTCCCATCATGGACGGGACTTCTCCAGGAGAGGCTTCCGAGGGTATCTCCCTCGACGAAAGATGAAGAACGATCAGGAGGGTCGCCTATGGCGAAGGTACCGGTCGGAACTCAACTTCGCATCATGGGAGCCTTTGCCAAGGTTTCCACCGCGGAGGAGTACCATACCTTCGGTCAATGTACGGTTTCTCCTGTCGTTGGATCGAATGAACATCTCAGGAGGGGTCATGCACGATACCATTGTACTCAAGAACATATTCTGTCTGCTCACCGATCCGGCCAAACCGACACTCGCGGGTGCCGATATGTGTATTGCCGGAGGCAAGGTGGAGAAAATCGATCCGAGTGGAAGGATCGCTGTTCCCGTTGGGGCCAGGGTGATCGACTGTAGCTCGCATGTGGTGGTTCCCGGTTTTGTAAACACACATCACCATTTCTACCAAACACTGACAAGAAATCATCCCGCTGTGCAGGATGCGGAGCTTTTCGATTGGCTGCGTTTCCTCTACGATGTGTGGAAGTATGTGGATGCCGAAGGCATCTACCATTCCTCGTTGCTGGCGATGGGCGAATTGTTGAAGACAGGATGCACCACCACCACCGATCACCATTATCTCTATCCCAGGGGCTTCGAAGGGGATCTGATGGGAATTCAGTTCGAGGCGGCCGACCGTTTGGGTATGCGCTTCAGCCCCACCAGAGGCTCGATGTCGTTGAGTAAAAAGGATGGAGGGTTGCCTCCCGATTCGGTGGTCCAGAGTGCCGACGAGATCCTTGCCGACAGTGAAAGGGTGATCACCACCTATCATGACAGTTCCCCTACCGCGATGCACAAGATAGTCCTCGCTCCCTGCAGTCCCTTCAGCGTGACCAAGGAGTTGATGCGCGACAGTGCACGTCTTGCACGTGAGCATGGTGTGCGACTGCATACCCATCTGGCGGAAACGAGGGATGAGAATGATTTCTGTATCCAGATGTACGGCAAACGTCCGGTGGCGCTCATGGAGGAGTGTGAATTGATCGGTCCCGATGTGTTCTATGCGCATGGGATCCATTTCAATGACGATGAGTTGAGGATCCTCGCAGAGACAGGAGCCCATATCGCCCATTGTCCAACCTCAAACATGCGACTTGGTTCCGGAATCTGTCGCGTACGGGAAATGCTGGACATGGGAATCAATGTGGGAATAGCCGTCGATGGATCGGCTTCGAACGATTCTTCGGATATGTTGGGAGAAATTCGCAACGCACTGCTGTTGCAGAGGGTCGGTAAAGGTGCGGCCGCGCTCACTGCCAGGGAAGCTTTTACCATGGCGAGCGAAAACGGTGCCAAGCTGCTCAATTTTTCTGGGGTTGGACGCCTTGAGGAGGGATGGGCCGCCGATGCCGCCATTTTCGATGTGCACACACTCGGCTATGCCGGATCGTTGTCGGATCCGGTGGCGGCCCTGCTTTTCTGTGGGGACGACCATTGTACCGACTATACCATAGTGAATGGAAAAGTAGTGGTTGACAAACGACGTCTGGTCGGGTTCGATGAACAGGAGTTGGTTCACAAGGCCAACGCCATCAGTAAGGAAATGCTCGCGAAAGCGGAGCGTGAGGAGGCGGTATGATTACCGAATTCATTCAAGCCAAATCGCCGGAGGATGCGTTGCAGGCGATGCACAAGGCTGGAGAAGGGACAGTGTTTCTCGGCGGAGGAACGGAAATCAATAGATTGGGATCATCGGTGGCATGCGATAGGGTGGTGTCGTTGAAGCGGGTTGGACTCGATTCCATTGAGGAGCATGATGGGGTGGTGTCCTTGGGTTCCATGGTCACGTTCCAACAGGCACTCGATAGCCCTGTGGTACCCGGGTATCTCAAGACTGCACTTCGTTTCTGTGGATCCCGCACCCGGAGGAACATGGCTACCATCGGAGGCAATGTGACGATGAGTAGGGATGATTCCTACCTCCTTCCCACCTTGATCGCTGCGAAGGCAAGACTCATCCTGGGTGACATCACTCACGATGGAAAGTACAACGAGGAGAATGTGCCCATTCGCGAGTACCATGAATTTCGCGACCATTTCTCGGGAAGCTTGATTTTGAAGATCGTATTGAACAAGCCCCGGCGATTCGTGGCTTCGAGCAGATTTTCCAGAACCGCACAGAGTCCCGCCGCCGTGACCGTCTCCTTTGGTGCCGATATCTCGAGCGGATCACCACACGATGTACGCATCTGTGCTGCCGTGAAGGGCAGTGGAGTGGCGAGATTGCTCGAAACCGAGGAAGGTGTCTCCAATGGACAGTATGAATCTCCCGAGGATGCGGCCACCCAAGCAGGTGTCGACATCGCATATGTCGACGATATCACCGGAAGCGCCAACTACAAACGGTATATCGTGGGTACGGCGGTTTCCGAACTCTACCGGGCTTGTCTCGGAATGTTGGACAAAGGAGGTGCCGTATGATCGTACGATGCACCATTGATGGTCGTTCGTTTTCCACCCAAGTGGATGCGAACGAGACGTTGAGGACGATGCTGGTGAATCTCGGTTTCTTCATGGTACGCGACAGCGACGATGGAGAGGGCTTTGCCGGCAGCGATACCGTGTTGGTGGACGATGTACCCATGTACGCCAACCTGTTGTTGGCATCGGATTTGGACGGAGCGGTCATCCGTACTCCAGGATCGCTTTCCAACGGATCCGAGTTGTCGGTGGTCCAACAGGCGATGATCGATGCCGGAGTCGTCCAATCGGCCTACAACGCTCCCGCAGCCGCCCTTTTGTTGACTTGGTTGCTTGAACACAATCCAAATCCATCGAGAGAGGATGTGACCGATGCCTTGTCGGGTATCTTCATCAGGGACACCGGGTACGAACATTACTTCGTCGCGGTGAAGCTCGCCATGGAAAGGATGGAGAAGGGTTCGTACACGACTCCCATCGCACCCGAATTCCGGGATCATCTTTCCTATGTGGGGAAAGTGAAGCCCAAGGTGGATGGAAGACAGCTGGTCGCCGGATGGAAATCATTTGTGGAAGATAGGGTCGATTCCGATGCCTGCACAATGGTGATGTTGCGCAGTCCCCATGCCCATGCCTACATCACGAGCATCGACATCAGCGAGGCCGAGGCCATGCCTGGAGTGGTGACCATCATCACCGCCGAAAACTGTCCCGATGTGTATTACATGCAGGCGGGACAAGGGAATCCCGAACCTTCACCGTACGATCGTCGCTTGTTCAACCGCAAGGTGCGGCATGTGGGCGATCGTGTGGCTGCGATCGTGGCCGAGACGGAAGAGCAGGCTGTGGCGGCCAGAGCCAAGATCAAGGTCGAATACGAGGTGCTCAAACCGGTGTTCACTGTGGAGGAGGCCATGGCACCAGGTGCACCGATTGTTCAGAACGGAATGGCCGAATATCTCAGTGGTGCACCCGAGAGTCTTGCCGAATACAACAAGGGTGTGGATCCGAGGGAAGGGAAGATCGTCTACCCGTTCCCATTGCATGCCGACAACCGTCACAATGTCGCAGCTGCGGCCCATGGTGCCATCGGTGATGTGGAGCGGGGCTTTGCCGAGGCGGATGTGGTCATCGAAAGGACCTACCAGACTTCACAGATCCAATGTACTCCTTTGGAACCCCATATAGTGTTCACGAAGATCGACAACGATCGCCTGGTCGTGCATGCCTCCACACAGGTTCCGTTCCATGCGAGAAGGATCGTTGCCAAGGTGTGTGGCATAGCGGAAAACAAAGTGCATGTGGTGAAGGAGAAGGTTGGAGGAGGATATGGTTCCAAGCAGGATATCCTGGTTGAGGATGTGGCCGGATATGCCACATGGATCACCAGAAGGCCCATCCTTTATCGCAACACCAGACAAGAGGAATTCATTGCGAACAGTACACGCCATCCGATGAGGGTGACGGTGAAGATGGGAGCAAGGAAGGATGGAACCATGACCGGTGTCTATATGGATGTGAGGGCCAATACGGGTCCGTATGGGAACCATTGTCTCACCGTCCCAATGAACGCCTGCTCGAAGACCTTGCCTCTGTTGAACTGTCCGAACATGAAGTTCGATGTGACCACCTACTACACCAATATTCCACCAACGGGAGCATACCAGGGATATGGTGCTCCAAAGGGGTCCTACGCCTTGATGACCAGCATGGCCGAGATGGCCGATGCCTTGGGAATCGATCCTCTTGAATTCGCCCGCAAGAACCATGTGGAGAGGGGCTTCATGTTGGAGATCCTCAAGAGTCTCGGTGAGGGCCGGGAAGGTGCGGTTGTACCGGTGGGCAGTTGTGGATTGCGCAAGGCCCTTGATCAGGGAGCAGAGATGATCGAATGGGGCAAGAGGGAGGAATCGAAGGACCCCGATTGGAAGATCGGCAAGGGTTTTGCGATGATCCAGCAGGGCTCGGGACTTCCCGGTCTCGACCATTCCATGTGTGATGTGGTGATGAACACCGATGGTACGTTCATGGTCCACAGCGGAGGGAGCGATCTGGGGACCGGATTGGATACCATCAGTGTTAAGTGTGTCAGCGAAGTGATGTGTGTCGAGATGGATAAGGTTTCCATCCTTTCCGGCGATACCGACAACACCATGTTCGACACCGGAGCCTATGCTTCGAGCGGCACCTACTTCTCCGGAAACGCCACATTGAAGGCAGCCTTGGATCTGAAACGAAAAGTGTTGGACGAAGCTGCGCTGCAAATGGGTGAGAAGGTTGAAGACCTTGAGCTCAGAGCCCCAGGGTTGGTGGTTTCCAAGAAAACCGACTCACGCTTGTCCTACTACGAGTTGATCCATTCGGCGACCAGTGGTGTCGGACGTGGACAATTGGTCGGCTATGGATCATTCGCCACCAACAACGCGGCCATTCCTTATGGTGCCCACTTTGCCCAAGTGGCGGTGAATACCAAGACGGGTGAGGTGAAGGTACAGAAATTCTATGCGTTGCAGGATGCGGGAACACCGATCAATCCCGAACTCGCCCTTTGCCAAATGTATGGTGCTGCGTTGAAGTCGATAGGGCACACGTTGTACGAAGATATGGTGCTCGATTCGGATGGTGTTTGTGTCGCGGCGAACTTCACCAATTATGGTGTGCCGATGACCAGCGAATTGCCTCGGGATTTCAAAGCTGTATTGATTGACGAGGATGATGAATTCGGTCCATTCGGAGCAAAATCGATCAGTGAGATCGCTACCAATGGAGCTGCACCCGCAATCGCGAATGCGATCCACGATGCGGTAGGAGTGTGGATCCGTTCATGGCCGTTCACTCCAGAGAAGATTCTCAGGGGGATGGGCAAGATCTCATAACCGAAGATGCTTGGTTCGAATACCGGGGGACTTCCTATGGAGAAGTCCCCTGATGTTTAATTGCAACAAAACGCAACAAAATATCTGGACAGGTGATATGCCGCATGCTATACTTGGACACGATCGAACGACAACCTGACAAAAGCCGTAGGGAGGTTTTATGAAAGACACTGCATCCATCAAAAAGATGATCGAGGAGTTGAAGGGCCTGAAGACCCAAGACATGTACCTCAACGATTTCTTCCATACTTGGAAGGAGAGCGATGACGAAATCGCCGCGACATTCCAAGTAGCTGAAATTCTTCGCGCCATGCGCGAACAGAACATCTCCAGCAAGGTGTTCGACAGCGGTCTGGGTATCTCTGTATTCAGGGACAATTCAACCAGAACCCGTTTCAGCTTCGCCAGCGCCTGCAACATGCTCGGCCTTGAGGTCCAGGACCTCGATGAGAAGACCAGTCAGATCGCCCACGGCGAAACCGTCCGGGAAACCGCCAACATGGTTTCGTTCATGGCCGATGTGATCGGTATTCGTGACGACATGTACATCGGCAAGGGCCACACCTACATGAAGGAAGTCGCCGAAGCGGTGCAGGAAGGATACGAGGATGGCGTGCTCGAGCAGAGACCCACTTTGGTCAACCTCCAGTGCGATATCGACCACCCCACCCAGTCCATGGCCGATATGTTGCATGTGATCAACCATTTCGGTGGTGTGGAAAACCTCAAGGGCAAGAAAGTCGCCATGACATGGGCCTACAGCCCCTCCTACGGCAAGCCGCTTTCGGTTCCCCAGGGTATCATCGGATTGTTCACCCGCTTTGGCATGGATGTGGTGCTCGCCCACCCCGAAGGCTACAATGTGATGAACGAGATCGAAGAGGTCGCCAAGGAGAATGCCGAGAAGTCGGGTGGTTCCTACAAACGGGTGAACAGCATGGAAGAGGCTTTCCAGGATGCCGATATCGTCTATCCCAAGAGCTGGGCTCCGTTCGCGGTCATGGAGGAACGCACACAGTTGGTGGGAGAAGGCAAGTTCGATGAATTGAAGGATCTTGAGAAGCGATGTTTGCTCAACAATGCCCAATTCAAGGATTGGGAATGCACCGAGGAGCTCATGGCCAAGACCAAGGATGGAAAGGCGCTCTACATGCACTGTCTTCCCGCCGACATCTCCGGTGTGAGTTGCAAGGAGGGTGAGGTTGAGGCTTCGGTCTTCGAACGCTACCGAGTTCCCCTCTACAAGGAAGCTTCCTTCAAGCCCTACATCATCGCAGCGATGATTTTCCTTGCGAAGTTCGCCGATCCGGCCGACAAGCTCGCCTCTCTTCTCGAAGAGGGAACCAAGCGAATCAAATAAGGTGTTCCCAACCAAAGAAAATCCCGGTACACACCGGGATTTTCTTATCGGTAGGGCTCATCAGAACCAGAATCGATGGAAATAGGTCATTCTTGGAGGAAGATAATCGTAGGTGCGATACGTCAAAAGACTTCCCATCATGTTGCTGAAATTGATGAGCATGAAGATGCACGCGATCAAGGCTAGGGTGGAAACCACCAGCCCGATGATGGAAAGCACCTTCCCTGAATGGGCCAGGGAGTTCTTTCCCGACCGTTCGGACACCGAAACCTGGTAGAGTCCGATCGAGCCCAAGATCACCCCCACCAATCCTCCGAGTCCGAAGAGTTGGAACGGTGACACCACCGAAAGTATTCCCAATACCAAAGCCGCCACCGCATGTCCGTTCGTCTCTTGTGCTCCGACGATCCTGCTGATCTTTTCCTGTTCCTTTACCGATTCTTGTGTTGTTTCGTCGTGTTCCATATGAAACCTCCACTGATTTTCAATATACTTTCTGATAGGGATAACGGCAAGAATGCATACGAGTGTTGCCGTTTGTTGCAATTTAGGTTGTCTGACTTCTCCGGTGATGATATGCTGGTACAAGGAGGTCACTCGTATGGAACTGGAGAAGAGGAAGCGACTCATCGATGTCGCCTCGGGTAGGGAGCAAGCCGACCTTGTGATCGTAGGTGCGCACATCGTGGATGTGTACAATGGGCGCTTGATCGAAGGTGATGTTGCGATTGTTGATGGTCATATCGCGGGTATAGGCTCGTACGAAGGAAGAACCACCTATGATGCCGGTGGTGCGTTTCTGCTTCCCGGTCTGATCGATGGTCACGTCCACATCGAATCTTCCCTGGTTGATCCGCAGTCATTCTCCAAGTTGGTGGTTCCCCATGGAACCACAACCGTCATCGCCGATCCCCACGAAATCTGCAACGTGTGTGGACTTGAGGGCTTCGACTACATGGTCGAAGCCTCCGGGCATCTTCCCCTCGAAGTATTCTTCATGCTGCCATCCTGCGTGCCCGCCACAGCGTTTGAACATTCGGGAGCAGTATTGGATGCCGGTGTCCTTTCCAAACGAATCGGAGAAACACGGGTTCTGGGATTGGGTGAGATGATGGATATGGTGGGAACCATAGCTGCCGAAGGTGCCATACTTGACAAATTGGCGTTGTCGGAAGCGAATGGCAAACTGACCGATGGACATGCTCCCTCGGTGGCAGGCAATGGATTGAACGCCTATGTGGCAGCTTCCATCCACACCGACCATGAATGTGCCACCGTAGAGGAGATGAACGATCGGATATCCCGAGGTATGTATGTGTTGTTGAGGGAAGGTTCGGCTTGCCATGATGTGCGCAATCTTCTTAAAGGGGTAACCGAACGCAATGCCCACATGTGCCTATTCTGCACCGATGACAGGCAACCGAGGAGTATTCTCGAATCGGGACACATCGACAATCATCTCCGTATCGCTGTCGAAGAAGGCCTTGACCCCATCCTCGCTGTCAGGATGGCCACATTGAGTGCCGCGGATTGTTATCGTTTGTATGACAGAGGTGCAATCGCACCTGGAAAGTTGGCCGATCTTGTGGTGGTGAAGGATTTGAAATCGTTCGAAGTGGTCGATGTGTTCACCAGCGGTCTACGCTACGATGAAGACCGGTGGGATTCCCATATACCCTCGGTTCCTTCCGTCGTATCGGGAAGGGTCGATATCGGGAAATTCGATGAATCTTCCTTGCATCTGAATTTGAAATCCCCGCATGTACGTGTGATCGACATCCACAGCGAATCGGTGGTGACAGGAAGTTCTACCGCCACCGTTCAATTGGATGCTGAAAACCGCTATGTGCAGGACTCCAGTCAGGATATCGTGAAGCTGGCTGTGGTGGAGCGTCACAAGGGTACCGGACATGTGGGTCTTGCCTTGATCAGAGGCTATGGAATCACCGATGGAGCGGTGGCGACCACCATCGCCCACGATTCCCACAATATTATCGTGGCCGGGGACAACGACCGGGATATGGCTTTGGCAGTGCACCAGGTGGCTGAACTTGGGGGAGGGATCGTGATGGTGATGGGAGGGAAGGTCATCGATTCGTTGCCTCTTCCCATTGCGGGACTCATGACCAATCTTGGTGGACCATACGTGGCGGAAAAATTCCAAACGATGCATCGAAAGGCAAAGGAACTGTTGAAGATCCATGAAGGAATCGATCCTTTCATGACATTGAGTTTCATGGCTCTACCGGTGATACCCCATCTGAAGGTGACCGATATGGGACTGTTCGATGTGGATT
>CAYZJV010000072.1:0-11691 GCA_964478945.1 uncultured Spirochaetaceae bacterium
TATATAGTGGATTCATCGTTCATCTTCAAATAATCCGCAAGCGACTACTTTATTGATTCCTTCATATTGGTTTGTTCCATTGTAGAGAGTCCCTTTACATAACTATGAAAAAAACCAATGCAGAAATGGAAACTTGCCAAGGAACCCTGTTTGGAAACAATTCAGAAATATCGTTTCCCTTCCAAAACCCCACACCTCTTGGAAGATGGATATCGATTCCATTTCACAATCGTTTATGGAATCAGCTTCATCATGATGTCTCGTTTGAATCCATATAACAAGTTCTACAGAGGGGACAGTGCATACTTGTGTCTTCTTCGAATCCACAACGATGGCAAAAGTATTCTTGGTAATCTGGATTACCATATTGCTTCCAAACAACAAAACAGTCACCACAATATGGACGATTGGGATTATAAAAAATCTCTTCTCCACAACGTATGCAAAAACCTTTATTAGTCATTCTATGATTTCTACCATACTTTTTGAGTAGAGTATAATTTTGCTTTTTTGGAAATTGCTTCTCCGATGCGTCAAGAATTGACTTAACTTCTTTTCGAATTTCCACATACACATCTCTTTCAATATTTTTTTCTATGAGTATTCCCATTTCTCGATTGAACTTTTCAGAATACTCATAGAGATTCATTGAGGTAATGATCGCAATACTCTCATTCATATAACATTTTGCGTGTAAGTCCTTATAGAAATATTGCTCAAGACCATCTATATTACCGAGTCTGTTATCCATCTCCTCACTCAGCTTTGATTTCCCATAAATAAAAATAATTCTTACCCCTCTATTCGCAGCCTGTTGGATCCTCTCAGTGAGCTGATTAGAAATATTCAGGTATGGGCAAACAATTGTGATTTCATTCCTGGCTTCACTAATAATGCGAACAATAGCATCAGAAACCCCACTCGTCCTTAAAAACTTTGACATTACCAGTCCCTTCCAGCCGCAGTAGTTGATATTCTCCATAGAAGCAACAGTTTCGTATTACCTATTCCCAAACTCCTTGTTGGCAATTTGTTTTCCAACTCTCGAATTTTTCAATTCTTGCTCATGCACACACTTCGCAGAAAATTACCCGGAATACCTTTCCAGAAATCCAAGACACAGAATAGATTGATACGCCATCTGTGCGAATTTTCCTTTTGAGAATCTTTGCACATAACATACGCAGGAGAGACTATCAATATACCCAGTATTATATGGTATTTTATAATTATGGATTATTTATGTCATTTATTCCACAATAATCGAACCAAATAATACATAAAAACACCTATAAGAATGATAGACAAAAGAATGGAAAAGTCTTCATACAGAGGGAATGGACCTACAGGAAATATATATTTTAAAACAAATCTCCTGTGATATAATCCATTTCTTTGATATTTCCATGATAAGTAAATAAATTCCCTTGTCGGCTATGTCCTTATCAAACGATATCGATCAACCTTTGAAGATTTCAGCTGTTCGATACAACATCAAATCTCTTCCCTCAGGGGGGCGCCCCGGTATGCTTGCTTGTTCGCGAAGGTAAAAGGAAAAATCCGTACACCATTACCCTACTCATCATCAATTTGATACGAGGACGCATCGGATATTTGTTGCGAGAACACCGTATAGTCGAGAATCTTTTCCTTGATACGGATGGTAAGATTCCTTCTCATGCTCTCATTGGCTGCGATTCCTGTAAGAATGGTGTATCCTCATTCGAAATGGGATGCCGCACCTCAAAGGGGATTATCTCCTTCACCTACAAACACATCCCCAAGAAGGCGGTCATCTCCTCCCGCTCTACCTGCCTGGAAACGGTGCTCTGCTCCTCGCAGTGGCAATGATGTGTGCAGGATGGGACGGAGAGGAGCAACTGACACCGGGATTCCCCAGTGACGGGACATGGACAGTCACGCATGAGGGTTTTTCACGATACTTCTAACCTGAAGCGGGGACAGCAGGCCCTCTTTTTCCAATGACTGGGCAACCTTTCCACTTTCCAAGCAATACGAGAAATTGACAGGAGCGTACGCCATACCATTACAACACGTACGTCGCCATGCTAGGGTATTGGTGGGAGAAGCAAATGATACATACACCAACATCTTTGAGAAAATCAATTTATTCCGTTCTCGACTCTGTACTGGAAACAGGAATTCCAGCAATAGTTGAAAGGAATGGAAAGCGACTGAAGATTGTTCCGGAACAACCGATAGGCAGACTCGACAAACTCGAACCACACTCTTGTGTAGTCGGAGATTCGAATGACCTTGCCGACATGCACTGGGCCAATCTCTGGACTGAAGAACCCGAACTCCGATGATATTCCTCGATACCCATGTCGTGATTTGGTTGTACGCCAAAGAACTTGGTAAATTCAGCGATGCAGGAATACAGGCGTTGGAAGAAGAGGTGCTGAACTACTCTCCCATGGTGATGATGGAATTACTTCTACTGCATGAGATTGGAAGAATCAGCATCGAACCGAAGGGAATTCTCCATTACCTTGAACATGCAATCGGATTGGAGCCCGATCCCCTCTCACTACTTCCCATAGCTGAAACAGCCTGCTCGATACATTGGACCAGAGATCCATTTGATCGCATGATCGCTTCCCACGCGAAATATCGAGGGGGAAGACTTCTTACACGTGATAGGACCATCTTGGAGAACTGCCGCTTTGCCTTTTGGTGAAGAAAATCGCACAAACCGATCTTGAAAAACAAAAGTCGAACATCCACACATTCATCGACATCACCAAAAGAATATTTCATTTATACACATCATGCCTATTTCAACATAGTTGCGCACAGTGGTCGCCTGCACAGGTTTTTGATTACTGCAGTACCCAAAAACTACCATAAAATGGTGATTGCACTGTACAATCCAATACACCAGCCCCATGTATGTACCGGGGAGACGCTTTCCCTTCATCGCAACTGACGATATCGAACATGGTCATGGCAAGACGACACCACTTTGGTTGTTTGTGCTCCTCTATTGATCAATACCACCAATATCCATGTACTCCACCGGTAAATTCACAAATTCTGCATAATATTCACATCAATATGCATTTTTCTGCATATGCAAATTGACAAAAGAGTAAAGTCCCAATAGATTGGAAATACTTTTGGGGTACATCGATGGAACAACACACGCCTGTCTCGTTTTCCGAGGAAGAAATCAAAGCCCACTCGCTGCTGGAAGAAAAGGAACCGGACAGCAAGTTGCGTCTCTACACGGGTCCGCTGGGACACCTGACCACCATCCTCTTTCTAGTATGGGCGGTATTCCAAATCTATGCGAATACCCTGGGAATCGTAGATGCGATGGCCCTGCGCACATGGCACCTGTTTTTTCTCCTGGGATTCACCTTTCTCCTCTTCCCCACCTACGGAAAGGAGAAACGCATACGGAAGCTCCCCCCTATTTGGGACATCGTACTGTTGGCACTGACCATATTCACCTTTGCCTACCTTCTGAAAAACTATATCGAAGTGGCCAAGAGGGGAGGATACCTCCTGCCGTTCGACCTTGTGGTGGCTGCGGTGGCACTGGTACTGCTGTTCGAAGGAGGCCGAAGGGCATGTAGGAATCTGGCCATCCTCGGGCTCGTATTCCTCCTGTACAACTTCCTCGGCATGCTCATACCAGGTGAACTGGGGCATGTGGGATTCAGCCTCAAGCGAGTGCTCAACCATATGATCTGGGGAAGCCAGGGCATCTTCGGAGTCGGCATAGGGGTCAGCGCAACCTATATCTTCCTTTTCGTCCTCTTCGGATCCTACCTGAAATACAGTGGCTTCAGCCAATTCATCAACGACATCGCACTCACCCTGGTGGGAAGAAGCGCCGGTGGTCCCGCCAAAGTCGCGGTGCTTGCCAGTGCCCTCTTGGGAATGATCAACGGCTCTGCGATCGCGAATGTCGCCACCACCGGAACCATCACCATACCCATGATGAAAAAGACCGGCTACAAGAAGGAATTCGCGGCAGCAGTCGAAGCGGTCGCATCGACCGGCGGACAATTCGCTCCGCCGATCATGGGAGCCGTAGGATTCGTGATGGCCGAGTTCATGGGAGTGAGCTATACCACAGTCCTGTTGGCAGCATGCATACCCGCATTCCTCTACTACCTCACACTCCTGTTCGCAGTCCACTTCGAAGCGAAACGCTTGGGACTTTCGGGATTGAGCAAGGACAACATTCCTGCAGCCATGGAAGTACTCAAGAAACAAGGACATCTGGTCATCCCATTGGTGGTGCTCCTCGTACTGCTGGGATTCGGCTACACCCCCCTGTTCGCCGCCGTGGTATCGATATTCGCCACGATACTCGCATCCTGGCTTAGGAAAGAGACCCGCATGACATGGCGCACCATCGTACAAGCCACAGTCGAAGGCTCCCGATCGGCCATCACAGTGGGAATGAGTTGTGCGATCATCGGTGTGATCATAGGAACCGTCTCACTGACAGGGCTTGGACTGAGTTTCGGTTACATCATCCTTCGCATCGTGGGCGAGGGACAACTCTATCTCGGTGGATTCATGGTCATGCTCATGAGCATCGTACTGGGAATGGGAGTTCCCGGAGTCGCGGCTTATGTCATCGTCTCCACCGTATCGGTACCCGTACTGATACAAGCGGGGGCAATCCCCATGGCCGCCCATATGTTCTGTCTGATCTATGCATGTCTGTCGAACATCACCCCTCCGGTAGCCATGAGCAGCTATGTGGCCAGCGGAATCGCCGATTCCGACCAAACGAAAACCAGCCTCATCGCAGTGAAATTGGGACTCACCGGATTCATCCTCCCCTTCTTCTTTCTCGACAATCCCATACTTCTGCTCGGAACCGCCGCCAACACGCCACTGTTGCTCACGCTCCGGGCGATTGCCACCTCATCCATCGGTGTCATTGCGCTATCGGCGGGGTTGCAGGGGTACCTGTTCGCGAGACTCAATGCAGTGGAGAAGGCCTTGCTTGTCATCGCCGGACTGTTGTTCATTGAGACCAAACTCATCACCGACCTCATCGCAGTTGCGATATTCACAGCAATTATGGCAATCCAAATCATACAGAAAAAATCACCCATAGGAGAAACAAGATGAAACTACGAACCCTTCTCGCAATCCTGACGATCCTTCTGCTTCCAGCAGTGCTGTTCGCAGCCGGTGGACAGGAAACCGGTGCGGCACCCGAAAAGACGGTGATCAACTTCCCGACCGCTGCCACCACCGGAGCCGTGTATCCTCTCGGATCGGCGATGAGCAATCTGTGGAACACCAAATTGCCCAACGTGCGTGCCAGTGCCCAGGCAAGTGCCGGTGGAATCGCCAACCTCAACATGTTGGCCGACGGTGAAGCCCAACTTGGAGTGGCGGTCACCTCGATCATGTATGAATCGTTCAATGGAATCGGTTCGTTCGAAGGACGAGCCAACCCCAACCTCAGGGTGATGATCGGACTCTATTCCAATCCCAACCAAGTGGTGGTGACGGAAAACAGCGGCATCGAGTCATTCGACGATCTGCTGGGGAAACGCTTCGCTTCCGGAGCCCCAGGTTCCACCACCGAGGTCGAGACCAGTATCCACCTCACCACCAGTGGCATCGACTACCCCGATGCTCTTAGAGTGCAGTACGTAGGCTTTACCGAAGCCATCGACCTGATGCGCAACAAGCAACTCGACGGAGCATGGATCATGGCGGGAATCCCGAATGCGGCGGTAACCGAAATGCTCTCCACCGCTGGAGGGAAACTATTGGACATCGATGCCGATCTCATCGAAAAGTTGAAGAGCCAATATCCTTGGTATGGGGCTTACACCATACCCGCGGGAACCTATCCCGGACAGGACAGCGACGTACTCACCTCAGCGATCAAGATCACCATCTGCACCGATGCGAGGGTAGACGACGATGTCATCTATGATCTGACAAAAACATTCTGGGAGAACTTCGAGGAACTGAAGGAAACCCAAGCCCCCCTCAAGAAAGTCAAACTCGAAGAGGCCGTCACCGACCTCGCAGGCCTACCCATCCATGAAGGCGCCGCCCGCTACTATCGGGAAATCGGACTGCTGTAGACACAATTCGCCGGAGGTTGTCCTCCGGCGAATCACTTCCATGGATCACTTGAACAGTTTCCTTAAAAATCGTCCGACCTTCCTTCCAACCACTCTTCTTCCGACCCTGCGAGTCATCTTGCTTCCACTACCTGATGCAACAGCCTGCACATCCCCCAACAAACGGGCAAACCTATAAAGAAGGCTTCTCGTCTTGTGCAGACTCATCGAACCATCATTCCCTTGAGGTGATTGGCCAAGTCCGGATCGACACAGTAGACATGGCAACCTTTCATCCCTCTGGTCATCAAAGTACGATACGTGTTCCTGATGATCCGATCGATTTCCTCCAGAGCCTTCTTGTCTCCCTTCCTCGCAGGACCGATCAAACCACTGAGGGACTTGTCCGATTTGGCCCGTTTGGTGAAATCGGTGATGACCTTGCCACCCTCATAGCGAAGGTCCTCCCCGATGATGACACCCACATGGCTGAACTCGAGCCCTTGTGTCGTATGGATGCAGCCGACCTGATCAATGGAACCCGGCGAAATCGCATAGGTCTTGTTCGTACTGAGATTCCATGGCATTGAAAAACCACCGATTTGAATATCATCGGAGGCGAAGGGATCCTTCTTGGTCCGCCATTCCCAGCAGTAGCCTGCCACCAGACGGGCTTTCCCGTCCACTTCATTCTTCTCCCGAACCATACGCTCCAGTTCGACAGGATCATCCACCACTGTGAAATCATAATCGATTCCATCGAGATCGGTGGTGGCACTTCCACGGATACCAAGCACATGATCGAGCCATGCCAAATACCCATCCGAACCGTTGCAGCGGAACTGGCTGGCCAATTCATCCACATATACTTCGGCGTTAAAGATACTCGACCACAAGCGTATCGTATCGACACTCCCATAATCGAAACTGGTGACCTTCTGTGCCTCATCGATGAAGAACACGGAAAGTCGAGCCGCACGGATGATCTCCATGACCTGATCCTCACCACGGACCACCGGTCCTTGACGCCCCTGCCTGTTCAACCTGTGGGCTTCATCGACGAGCAACGCCCCGAAGATATTCTCCTCAACCCCCACGAACGATCCCGAACCTTTGAACAAATTGCCGATATGGCGCCTCTTCATGGATCCCTCGGCGAGCTTCGCCTCGAATACATTGCGTGGAGCACTGTTCTTCGTCACATACGCGCAATACAGCTTCTCTTGGATCAGACGTACCAATAGATTGATGGCCACCACCGTCTTGCCGGTACCCGGGCCACCCTTAACGATCACCACACGCTTGCGATGGTCAACAGCACATTTTTTGGCATATGAGAGGATACGCTGGAACACCACCTCCTGTTCATCGATGAGAAGGAATTCCCGCTTTCCCTTCATCATTGCACACAGTGCATCCTGAAGACTCTTCGATGGACGGATATCGCCCTTTTCGATGTACACCAAAGTCTGCTTCCCATCACCTTTGGTGATGAACCGCTTGATGAACTGTTTCAACTTGGCCACATCATCCCGACAGAATACGGGAGCCTGCTCAAGAAAATCGTTGAAATGGGGAAGAAAAAGGGGATCGAGGGCTCCACGACTTGAGTAATTATGCAGATAGGCACATGGAGAAAGATGGATCGGAACATCCTGCACATTGGCATTGAAATCACTTATCAGGGTCTTGTAGCTCAGCACCTGATACGCAGGATGCACCGTGGTATGGAGACTTCCGTGGAACTTGGTCACCACGTCGTGCAACGCACTTGGGGAACCGACTTCCAACAATCGCTCGATATCCTTCACAGGGTAGACCTCACTCCACTGCTTGAGTTCCACTATCACGGCATGATGGCGATCCTCATCATCCAATCCGGAGATGATGAAATCGACACGCTTGGCACTCTGGGGAATCGCAAATTCAATGGCGACACCAGCGGTATCGGGAATATCCGCATCACGAAGAAGATTGGCCATATAGATCATGGAATTGCGCCAAGAATCCTTCTCGCTCTGACCCACCGAACGATGCAGCACACTCTTCACCTGTCGCTCGATCTTCACATCGATGGTATTGTCATCCACATCCTTGAGGAATCCGCTCTTCTCACCCTGATACACCAACAAGGGTCAACCCTCCTCTCTACAGATCGTGCAATTCGGTATATTTCCTATTGGAATCCTTTGCCTTGTCGATTGGATACTTTTGTGCATTCTTCTCCATCTTCTTGAAGAAGGCCTGTTCGATATCGATACCGAGATCATGACTGAGCAACAACACCCAGTAGAGGACATCGGCAAGTTCATCTCCCAAAGCCGAATTCTGATCATCCGATTGGGACAACACTTCTTCCGATGATTTCCATTGGAAATGCTCCAGCAGCTCCGTTGCCTCCAATACCAACGATATCGCCAAATCCTTGGGATTGTGGAACTGCTTCCAGTTCCTATCTTCACGAAACTTCAGAATCTCGGCGGTCAGTCTTTCAATTGTGTCCATAATCAACTCTCTCTCCAATCCACCATACCACAATTTTGCAACACAAGGGCCAAATTGTTACTCCGGGTAGCAAGAAGAGTACATCAAAATTGTGGAATCTCCTGGACCACCGGAGATGAAGCTGCTAGGATAATTCCGAAGAGGCCATCTGATCATGAAACATATCCACGTTGCCGCCGCAGTCATCATTGAGGAGGGAAGAGTATTCGCCGCCCAACGAAACAACAAGGGAGAACTTGCCTTGAAGTGGGAGTTCCCCGGAGGAAAACTCGAACCGGGAGAAGCGGGAGAGACCGCAATAGTACGTGAAATCATGGAGGAACTGGCCACCAGCATAGCAGTCGAACGACATCTGATGACTGTGGAACACTCCTACTCCACCTTCAGCCTCACCATGGAAGCCTATCTGTGCAACATCGTGGAGGGAACCCTGGAGCTTGGAGAACACCTCGATTGCCGCTGGCTATCTAGGGATGAACTGCATTCGGTCGACTGGGCAGCAGCCGATATACCGATTGTGAAAGCATTGCATGCCACGATGCGAGGCAGACCAGAAAAAGAGTCCACAGAATGGGAGCCCTCACTCAACCTTTGAACCGTTGGTATTTCCAGTCCAAGTATTCACGTTTTGGCCAATCGTCCTTACGTCGGGGAAGAATGATCTTCTGCTTGTCCAATTCCTTTAACCCGTGTTGCAACATGGGACCATCGCTTTCAGACAAGATATCATCGCGCACATGTACGATAAAATCGGTATCGATACCCAAAAGGTTGCAATCGAAGGCGGCATGATGGATTTTACACAGTGACAATCCATTGTTCACCGTGGGAATTCCTTCATCCTCAGCATCAGGTACGATATGAGCGGCATCCAACAATTTGCGGTGATGCAACCGACACATGGCACAACGTTCATCATACGCGTCGATCACCAGATATCGGAACGCACTTTGATGGAGGCGATGTCGTGTTTCGATCATAGCATAACGACGAACGTCGCTCGAAGAAACACCAATGGAATCCCACGTCATGCCGATCCCCAAGGTACGGTACGCAGGCTCTATCGCCGCCCGTACAAATCGCTTTTCGGGGTGGTCCTCGATGATGATCACCGGCCAAATTGCTTGATAGAGATGGTTCCTCACCTCTTTGAAGAAGATAAGGGGAGTTCTGGTCTCATACGCACGACGCAACTTCCTATTGTCATGGTGATTCGGGTCATTCCCCCTATATGCGTATATTATAGTGCCATCCAGATCGATACCATCAAGATTATAGGAACCATTTGAGCGAGAAGTAATCGATATCGGACATTCGAACCCTTTCGGAGTCCAAATTCCAGTCTGGCCCTTCAATGTGATTCTTCGTCCCTTCCATTCGAACCCTTGGGCCAATATCCTTCCTGGTATCAACGATTCAAATCTCTCGTACTCGGAAAGATATTTAAAAATGGCCTTGCGCGACTCCAACTCCCAATCCATACCCGAAGCATACACTTTGAAAGTTTACACGTAAAGCCAATTCCACAATTAAGTAGTCATGAAGATACCACCCAATTAAAATATCAAGATCGTATCCAAAAGATCAACTACAAGACGTTCTTCACCAAGCGATCAGCTCATCCTCAGTAAAGGCCAAGGACCACTGTTCGGAAGCAGGGGACCACCTCAACCGATAGATCGAATCGTCTTCAGCGTAGGCAAGGAGTTGAATGGTTGCATCGGGTTCTTCCGCAAGCAGTAGGCGAATCCAGATGAAGGATTCGGGAATGATGGAAATCGATTCACCCGACAGCCAGATGGAATCCCCCAACACATCACGCCCCTCGTCACCTTCCATATGCATCGCCTCGGTAACAAGGTACAGAAACCAGAGATCCTCTCCAGTGTTATTCTCCAAGGAAAGCTCCTTCATTCCGTAGGAGGAATCGGGCAAAGGAGGAGAACTGAAATTCTGTTCCGTCAACACCACATCCCACGGCCTCTCTTGTGCCTTCCATAGGAGATGGTAAGGGAGGTCTTCGACATCGAAGCCAACCAAATGGAATACCGACCCATCCATCGAATTCAAGGCATCCCATATATGTGGATACAATGAGAGATCGATGTGGATACTCTCTCCCGAATAGAGGATCTCATTACCAAGAAGATCATCACCATAGTCATCCTCGGCATACATGTCTTCAGTTGCAAGATGAATGAACCAGAAGTCCGTCCCTGTGGTGTTGGTGATGGTAAGTACCTGATCACCGGATGGAATGGGGACCACAGGAGCAAGATCTTCAGCAAACACCTCGATATGCCAGGAATCGCTGCTCGGATACCAATACTTCGAATAAGAATCCCCCAACTCATCAACAGCGGACACGACCACCCTACCATAGGTGTCGAACGGCAACTGATCGGCTATCCAAGGCACATCGGCCACAGCAACCTGGACTGTGGTTCCCGGCAACATACCGCCATCGGCGAGAAGATCGGTTTCGGAAGGCGAAGTGAACGGATCCTCCAACCTAAGATCCTCCAACACAACACCCGAGCGATTGGAGATCAAGATCACATCTCCTTGTGATCCCACATCGGGCTCCTCGACACCCTGGTCATATGCAGAGAACGGCACCACGATATTCCAGGGATCGACAAGAGGATTCCACGCGAAATGATACAGATCCCCCTCATGGTCGATCGCATTGACGATGAACATCTCATCCTGCTTGGATTGCAGCGCAGTTGCCAAAGGTGGAAAATCTGACAAATCCACCCGATATTCCTGTTGATCACCCAACAAAGTTCCACCCAAAAGGTTCTCCATGTCAGTCGATTCGCCGTACATCGCCGCATTGAACACATCGATCCTGGTCAAAGTGAAGCCAGTATCGTTACCTATGATCAGATGATCACCATAACGCGGAACCTGAATGAACTTGGCGGCTCTCTTCGGTACGACCAAAGTGGCGATCGAAACCGGACTCGTATCGACATCGGGAGCGACTTCCGTAGAGGGAGCGACTTCCGTAGAGGGAGCGACTTCCGTAGAGGGAGCCTCTGCGACCAAGGGAACCTCGGGAGCAAGTGTTTCAACTGATTCGGTCGATGCACAGGAGAAAAGC
>CAYZJV010000072.1:11791-14093 GCA_964478945.1 uncultured Spirochaetaceae bacterium
GGGAACCTCGGGAGCAAGTGTTTCAACTGATTCGGTCGATGCACAGGAGAAAAGCAGGAACAACAAACCGACGAACACCAAAACAGCAAATCGTCTCATAGTCGTTTTCCTTTTCCCCAACAGGGGAAGATAAGAATGTATGCAAAAAGTATTGTTCCTTGCCATCGAAAAAGCAATAGGGAGAAACGCGTAGAAGGGCCACTCTCTGGTTCTTCTTTCCAAAATTTGCGATAATCGGAACATGGAAAACAGTGAAACCACACACATACAGGCGAAGAAAGCCAATCTCCATACCCATTCACGGTATTGCGGCCATGGAATCGGGGAATTGTCCCAGTACCTCCAATCAGCCAAAAAGCAAGGCCTGGAAATGCTGGGCTTCAGTGAACACTGTCCCGTACCCGATGGGAGATGGCATCGTTCACGAATGGATTTTTCAATGCTGGACACCTACATCGCGGAATGCAGAACATTGCAGTCGGAAGAAACCGGACTTATCGTCCTCTGTGGATTCGAATGCGACCACCACAGCGACTATGCCACATGGTACAAAGACCATCTCTTGAATCAAGGAAGAGCAGATTACCTGGCATTTGGAATACATTACCTATCCACGCCGGACGGCAAGGATACTTTCATGAGAAAACTTCCCCCTTCAACAAAATGGTTGCACACCTACACCGACCGCTATATAGAAGGGATCCTCTCGGGAACCTACCTGTTCGGCGTTCATCCGGACCTGTTCGGTATGTTCTACACCTCATGGGACAAAGAAGCGATCGCCTGTTCAAAACACATCCTTGAAGCCGCATCAAGTGTCAAATTCCCCCTCGAGATAAATGGATACGGCTGTCGCAAACCCAAAATACCCAGCTCGGAAGGCATGCGGTGGCAATACCCGATGAGAAAATTCTGGGAACTGGCCACCCAGTACGATGTGCCCGTGATCGTGAACAGCGATGCCCATAGACCCGAAGACCTCGCACTTCATAACATCGGAGCCTTCGAACTTGCCGACACACTGGGTATCCCGCTTCCAGGATGGAACCACCATGCGAAGTACGGGCTGAGCATCGCCGATTGAACATACAGACGAATTCACTACCACCCCAACCACATTCGGTACTACACTGAACCAACGGTATTCCATACCTGCAGGGAGGTCCAATCATGAGAACCCGGATCCTTCTCCTAATCTTGGCAAGCATAACACTCATTTTTTCATGCACGGGCACACTTGAAACATCTTCCATCGAAAGTCCCCCACCACTCATCGAACAACCCGTCCCGGAGGCCACGCCCGAAGTGGATACCCACAGCGCCCTATCCATCACATGGGAACAGACCGCAGAACAGTGGAAAGGCATGTTCGGTCATCGTCAAGAAGTGACATTGCCTCCGGGAGGATCACCATCATACTATTCCGGGATGGGATCGTTCACCTGGGATTCGAGCATCGGCACCGCTGCGGTGAGCATGGGATTGCTCAACTATGAAGAGGGTGGAACAGTCACCATCGAAATCAAGGAAGGGCCCTACCATACGAAGGATGGAACCGCTTTCGATACCCCAAGCAATACCTACGAAGGCTGGAACACCACCTTCGTGTTCATCGATGTGAACGGAGAAGAGGTACTTGCCGAACTCGGTACGGTGCTCTACATTCCGGAAGAGGGAGAATCACCGCAACCTTCCTCGGCACCACAGCCCACACATTTCACCGTAACAAACAAGACCAATTCCACATTGACCTATCTGGACATCTTTACCAACGACATGATGGCTGTGGATGAGTTTGGTTTCAACCTCCTCCAAGACATGCCACTCGGCAGGAATGGCACCATCGACATCCCCCTCGAAGAATATCCCGACCTTAAGGAAGCGATCCTCTATCGTTATGGACAAATGTTCCATGTGATCGCCGAAAGCGAAACCATGGAAACCTACTATAGACAATGGTACCCCGATTTCGACACCCTGAACCTCATGCTGAAGGAGGAACACCTCTATCTCCCACCCGCCGGGGAAGCCCCAACCATGGAGATGGTGAGAGTCGAAAACCAAACCGACTACGAAATGTATGAACTCTACATCCTCACACCCGAAATGGAAGAAAATCTCGATTTCACCAAAGAGCTCTTATGGCCATACGAACTTCTTCCACATGAAACTGTCGAAATCCCTTTGGACCAATGGCACTACATCCAGGAATTCCTGGAGGCAGGAACCAAAGAAGCCCTACTGGTCATTGCATACGATGAGGACGACTTCATGTTGGTCACATCATGGTATCCTGAGGACG
>CAYZJV010000073.1:0-13717 GCA_964478945.1 uncultured Spirochaetaceae bacterium
CCGGTTCAGTCATAGAGTCACTTATAGGACGAGGGACGTAGGACGTCCTAGTAGAAACTGGGGAGGTTATTTTTTGAACGCTGAAGCATTATCGATATTCTTTGACAATTCACAGAGCAATTCACTCAAGAGAGAATCAGTGCCTTCATCCATTGCCAACATGATCATCGACTACATCACTGCGAAAAAACTCAAGCCTGGAGATCAGTTGCCCACTGAACAGGAATTCATGACCCACTTGGGGGTGGGAAGGAATTCTGTACGTGAAGCCATCAAGATGCTTTCGTTCCTTGGGGTGGTCGAGATTCGCAAGGGAGTTGGTTCCTATATCTCCGACAGCATCTCATCTTCTGCCTTGAATCCGTTGGTGTTGAGCCTCGCCTTCGAACAGGGACTTTCGATGGACCTGATCGAGTTGAGGGTCCTTATCGATAGTGGCGTGGGTGCGATCGTCATAGACAAAGTCGATGAGGAAGGGATCAAGCTGCTTGAAAAGACGAATGAACAAATCATCGCTTCGGTGAGACATGCCGATGAGGATACCTTTCCTTTGAAGGAGCTTGATTTTACTTTCCATGAAGTCATGTTCAAGCTTGCCGAGAATCCCTTGGTTGAGAAGATCGGCATGGCTGTCTACAAGTTGTTCAACTTTGCTATGGAGAAGTCGATGGTGGCCGATCCGGAGCAAGCCTATCTGAACCACAAGCTCATTATTGAGGCCATCAGGGATAGGGATAAGGAGAAGCTCATCGAGAATACCCGGAAATCATTGTCGGTTTGGAGCCAGTATATCTGAACGACAACGAAGATACCAAGCAACGGCAGCCACAGGTGGTGGCGGTCATCGGAACCTGAGGAGGTACGAGATGGAAGTAGTCAAATGTTGGGAAGAACCAGGTGTAACCATTCCCGCTCCCTATGAACGGCATATCAAGGTGTTTTTTTCTCCCGACAAAAGGGATGTGCCGGAAATGACATTCACCCATGCATTGCTGTATCCGAACAGCAAGACGGACTATCATACGCATGATAAGCCGGAGCTTATCCAAATAGTATCCGGACATGGAATCGCTGTGTGTGATGGAGAGGAGATCGAGGTCGGTCCCGATATGGCTCTGTATGTTCGTGCAGGCGAGAAGCATCAGATGATCAATACCGGTGAAGAGACGTTGAAGCTCGCCACGGTATTTGTTCCCGGGTTCAATTCCCAAGAGAATATCGATCGTTGTCTGAATGCCGCCAAATCCCAATAACAGGGGTGCAGTGATGGAACTTCCCGAAATCGCAGTCAATCTATTGGTCTTTCAACAGATTTCCTTGCCCGAGGCACTGGATTCGGTGGTGGAGTCGGGATGTGGTGTGGTGGAACTCGCCTATACCGCAGGGTATGCCGAGTTTGATGAGCATGAGGCTTTTACCGACGAGGCCGCCGATCGCATTTTGAAGGAACTGGAGAGTAGGGATCTTGTATGCAGGTCGGTGGCGGCACATATCGATCTTGGGATGGAAGATGCAGTGGAGCGGTTTCAACGTAGGTTGGCCTTCGCTGGGAATGTGGGTGCTTCGATACTCATCAGCAACAGCTCCACAGTCGATAGGAAGGATGCGTTCTTTGAGCATATCATGGTGCTTTCGCACATGGCTAATGGATTGGGTGTGTGTATTGGACTTGAGAACCCCGGCGATGGCAAGGGGAATTTGTTGGGTAGTGGAGCCGCTGGTGCACAATTGATCGATGCTTTGGGTTTGCCCAATGTGAAGCTCAACTATGATTTCAGCAATGCCATTTCCTATTCCGGAATGCGTCTTCACTCCAAGGAAGATTGTGCGTTGGCGGTACCAAGATCGGTGAATCTGCATCTCAAGGATTTTAAAAGAAGTGAAGGAAGCGACAAGTGGGATTTTTGTGCCATTGGCGAGGGTGAGCATGACTATGCCACGCTTATTGCACAAGTGAAAAGACTGGACAATCCACCCTCCATGAGCTTGGAGCTACCGCTTCATATGCGGCGCAAGCCGAACTTCCTTATGGAAAGAAGGGAAGATGCTATTGCCAGGAAAGTAGGTATTCAGGCGATAGAACAGTCCATCCGCAATATTGAGAGGTTGTGGGCGATGGATTGAAACAATGAGGAGGATTTCTCTCCAGTGGTGATGCTGGAAGAATATTCACGCATAAAAAAAAGGGACCATAAGGAGGTATATTATGGTTGCGAAGAAAAGGACATTGAGGTTAACGGTAGGAATCATCGGGCTTATTTTCTTATGTTCGATTTCCGGATTGTTTGCGGCAGGGGCACAGGAGGCTGCTTCCACGGAACAAAAGGCCATGACGTTGCGTCTGGCACACATTTCGGATGAAGCGCATCCTTCACATAAGGCTGCCCTATTGTTCAAGGAATTGGTGGAAAAGAACACCGGTGGTGTGGTGAAGGTGGAGATTTTCTCCAACTCGAGCCTGGGATCTGCTCCAGAATACACTGAGCAATTGCAGTTGGGTGCTTTGGAACTGGGCTTGGTCACCAGTGGACAACTCCAGGTATGGGTACCCGAATACGGTGCGGTCATGATTCCTTTCCTATTCGAGGGGTATGACCATGCACACAGGGCGCTTGATGGTGAGGCTGGTCAGTTGCTTGCCGACTTTGCCGCCGAGAAGGGTTTTGTGGTTTTGGGTAACTGGGAATGGGGTTTCCGACAACTGTCCAACAGACTCTTGAAGGTCGAGAAACCTGCCGATGTCGCGAAATTGAAGATGCGTGTTCCCAACGAAATCCAACTTGAAGCCATGTACAAGGCCCTTGGTGCGACCACTTCAATCATTTCTTTCCCTGAGCTGTATATGGCATTGGCACAGGGTGTGGTCGATGGACAGTGCAATCCCTTGTCCACAATCTATTATCAGAAGTTGTATGAAGTCCAGCCGTATGTGACCATTCTGAACCATGTGTACAACACCCAGATGTTGGTGGCCAGTGAGAAGGCTTGGAATTCGATGACGGATGGGACGAAGAGGATTGTGTTGGATGCTTCTGCACAGGCAGGTGCTCTTGCACGTAAGATAACCATGGAATCCGAAGAGGAATTGATTGCCAAACTCGAGGCGGCTGGGGTAGAGGTGAACTATCCCGACCTGGCTCCTTTCCGAGATAAGATGGGTCCTGCGATCAAGACGATCAGCGATTTCTCAGGCAAGGAATTCACCGATCAATTCGTGAAATTCGTTGATGAAGCCCGCTAAGGGTACATAGTGAGATTGAAATTCCCGTGGGATGTTATTCCCACGGGAATCATGTCGTAGAGTTCTCTGCGAGGAGCGGATGTAAAGGTTCGGATTATGGATATCCTTCTGGTGTTTGGCACGCTGATCCTTCTCATACTTTTGGGAATTCCCGTAGCTTTCAGTATGGGTTTGGCAACACTCATCGCATTCACGATCCATGACAGTTGGGGTATGATCATCGTCATTGCCCAACGGATGTATTCGGGCAGTACTTCTTTCGTACTGCTGGCGATCCCATTCTATATACTTTCGGGATTGTTGATGAATGGTGGTGGTCTCACGAAACAGATTCTTCGATCGGCGGAAATGTTGGTCGGACGTGTACCGGGTGGACTTGGACATGTGAATGTCTTGGTCAGCATGTTGTTTTCCGGGATGTCGGGGTCCTCGGTTGCGGATGCGAGTGGAATGGGTGTCGTTGAGATGGAGATGATGGAGAAGGGCGGATATGATAGGAAATTCAGTGCCGCAATCACCGCTGCCTCCGCAACGATCGGACCCATCATTCCTCCCAGTATTCCTTTCGTCATCTATGGTGCGCTCACTGGAGTTTCCGTAGGGAAATTGTTCTTGGCGGGATTGATTCCGGGAGCCTTCATGGGTATTGCGCTGATGGTAACGGTATATATCTTGGCTGTACGGAGGTCGTATCCCCGTTCCGACAAGCATTATACTTCAAAGGAAAAACTCATCGGCCTACTCAATGCTTTGGTGCCACTGGGGAGTTTTTTCATCATAATTGGAGGTATCTCCTTCGGAATATTCACTCCGACCGAAGCGGCGATTGTGGCATGTGTATATGGCTTGGTCATCGGGTTTCTGATTTATAAGGATCTTACTCTGAAAAAGCTACCGTCAATCCTCACGGAAACCATCCGGGGATCCATCAGGGTGATCTTCATCATTGCTGTTGCCGCGGCCTATGCCTATGCATTGACCATCATGCGGGTGCCGCAGCGTCTTTCCTCAGCACTGGTTTCCGTTGCCGAACATCCTTGGTTGTTCCTGCTTGCGGTCAACGCATTGTTGTTGCTGCTTGGTTGTTTCATGGAGACCATCAGCATCATGACTCTGGTGGTGCCGATTCTTCTTCCCATCATACGGACCATCGGTATCGATCCGATCCATTTCGGTGTGTTGATGACGTTGAACCTGATGATAGGCCAGCTCACTCCGCCCATGGGGGTTTGTCTCTATAGTGTGGCGAGCATTACGAATTTGAGCATTAAGGAGATCATCAGCGAATTATGGCCGTATATCCTCGCTTTGTTCATGGTGTTGCTCATCATCACTTTCGTTCCTTCGATCGTGCTGTTCTTGCCGAATCTGATGCAATAAGGAGTCCTGTTCATGATGAAACTACTGACCAAACTTGACAGTATCGTTTCCAAAGGGCTGTATTTGTTGGTTCAATGCAGTATTGTCATACTGTTGGGTATGCTCTCAGCGCAAGTGGTTGCACGGTATTTCCGTATTCAGGCGCTTGCTCCACAGGATGAAATCATAAATCTGTTTTTCGCTTGGTTCGTCTTCATCGGTATCGCTTTGCTCTTCAGGGAAGATGGACATCTTCGGGTTGAGTTTGTCGATGAGTTTTTGAGCAAACGGCCAAGGTTGGAAGCTGTGTACCATCTTTTGTCCATAGTGTTGCGGGGAGTATTCATCGCAGTGTTGTTCTCCAGCAGTCTGAACTTGTATGTGACCAGTGGTCCGAGAACGAGTCCCATGTTGCATCTGCCGCAACGTCTCTGGTATGGTTCGGTACTCGTCGCTGCGATTCTCATGAGCATCAGCTGTATCGCAAAATTGGTGCTGCAGGTGAAGACTTTGACGAAAGTGTGCAGACGCAAGGATCACAGTATATGATCATTGGGGTCTCTCCAGCGTATTTCCTTTCCAAATTCGGGGAGCATTTTTCTCCTACGCAGGTCATGGGTGAAATTCCAATTCTCAAAGGGATGGGCTTCGACTGCTTCCAATTGGAAATCACCCACCGTGAACATCTGGCCGACTGGGACGAAAGGCAACTTGAGCTGTTGCACGAGACATGTTCCCGCAACGATGTACATGTATCACAATTGGTCGCCCATTTTTGGATCGACAATTCCTCCGATTCGTTACGGGTGCTTCGTGGATATCCTCTTGCCGAAGTGCACAAGTTGCTGGATCTGGCTTCACGTCTCCCCGGTTGCGATGTGCTCACGGTCCCTTTCGGGAAATTCCGTTTGCAAGAAAACTCAATACTCACAAAAGCTATATTCCAACAAATTGAAGATAGGTTGGTGGATTGGATGCGTCTGTTGTGCGATATGGCGCAAGGGAGAAATCTACGGATTGCCTTGGAACTGCAACCCGGAGCAATCGTCGCTGGAATCGGTGGTATGAGACAGATGCTTGCACGCTTACCTTCGGTCGACAATTTGGGATACAACTTCGATACGGGCCACGCCCATGCCTTCAGGGATGTGCTTGAAACGATCCCCTCCCGTTTGGGTTCCAAGATTTTCGGTACCCATTTGTGCGACAATGATGGGATGTCGAATCTTTCGTTGACTCCAGGAGATGGTACCATCGAGTGGGTGCAAGTACTCCGTTCACTTCAATCGAACGACTACCATGGTTCATTCGATCTGGAGATCATCTGTCCTCCTGAACAAATACCCGAGAACTATTCCAAGGGTCGACAACTGGTGCTTCGGATCATGCAATAGCGATCCTTTGGAGTCCTTTTGTGCAGATCATCACCATGCATTCCATGTCAATGCATCCTGGATACTCCACTACCCGATAGCTGGATACCCAAGTATCCAGTCGATCAATGCACTGTCTATTACAGCCGGGTTCTCCGCCATTCTCTACATTGGCACGATTTTTGCATGATGATCGGTGGTTGTTAACCTTTTCTCGGTATCATCACAAAAGGAGCATGTCATGAAGAAAACCAGTATCATGCTGATGGTCCTGCTGATCCTGATCGGAAGCTCGACCATGATGTTTGCGGCGGGAGCACAGGAGGCTGTCGATGACGGCAAGATCACTCTGTTGTTCATGCCTGGTGTAGCAGACCCCTTCTACTACACCATGGAAAAAGGAGTGTTGGCCAAAGCGGAGGAATTGGGGGTTGAGGTCGTGGTTGCCGAATACCCCAAGTCATGGGGTCCGGAAGCACAGGTGCCTATTCTTGAGGCGACGGCGGCCAAGCAGGATTTCGATGCCATCCTTATCGCACCGACATCCAACGATGCCTTGATCGCACCCTTGAAGAAGCTGTACGACAAGGGTATGGAGATCGTAACCGTCGATACGTTCCTCGGTAATGGCGATTATTCCAAACCTAGTGATTTCAGTTTCCCACTCAGCTATATCGGATCCGACAATCAACTCGGGGGCAAGATGATGGCGGAAAAGCTTGCCCAGATGCTTGGCGAGAAGGGCAAGGTTTTCTGCGAAGCCACCAATCCGGATGCATCTTCGGTTGCCGATCGTGTGAAGGGCTTCACTGCCGGAATCGCCCAATTTCCTGAGATGGAGCTCGTTGGAGTCGAATGGTGTCTTGATGTGCAGCAGGTGGCTCAGGAACAGACTTTGGCCGCATTGCAAAAGGATAAGGACATCGTAGGGATCTTCGGCACCAATGTGTACAGTGCACAGGGATCGTATCAGGCAGTGGTGAACGCAGGACTTACCGGAGCGATAAAGATCGCTTCATGGGACGCGACACAGGAACTCATCGGTGCTTTGAAGAAGGGTCAAGTCGATCTCGTCTTGGCGCAAAAGCCGGCTGAGATGGGATCTTTGGGTGTCGAATGGGCGGTGAAGTACCTCAAGGACAATTCGGTCAAGGTGCCCAAGAAAGTCATTCCGGGATTCGAGTTCTTCACAAAGGCGAATGTGAACGATCCGGCAATGGCCCAATACATCTATCAATAGACGCTACCTATTGAAGGCCCTTCCACGAAATGGTGGATGGGCCTTCAGCCTACGGGAGGAAGTCGATGGCAAGATCGATGACACAACATTCCGTGCGTGTGCCTTTTGTTCACACAAAGACCGGCAAATTGCTGGGTCGACATTGGGCACTTTTCTTTCTTGTGGGAATGGTGGTGGTGTTCGCTTTCACCGGTCCGGGATTTTTTGAGATCGTCAATTTCCAGAACATTATCCACTTGGCCACCATCTCCATCCTCTTGGCTGTAGCCGAGACGTTCGTCATCATCACTGGTGGTATCGACCTCTCGGTTGGTTTCGTGATGGGGCTCTCTTCCTCATTGGCGGCACGCACCATGGTGGTGCTCGGTTCCACCGGTATCAGCGAACCTTTGCTGATTCTTTGTGGTACCTTGGCAGGGTTGTTGGTGGCTTTCATCCCGGGGTTCATCAGTGGCACCCTTGTGTCCCGTTTCAAGGTTCCTCCCTTCATCGCCACTTTGGGGATGTGGGGGATATGCAATGGAGTGACCTTGCACCTTTGCGATGGGTTTCTTCCCATTGCGGGTCTTCCCGCAGTACTTCCCCGCCTGGGCAACGGGTATCTCTTCTATATCCACAAGGGACAGTCCTTCACCCTGTTCGACAAGCCCGACCATATACCTGATGAACGTGTAAGGGAATTGATCAGGCTCATTCCCTTCTCATTCATCCTGATCGCAATCGTTGTGTTGGTGTTCTGGTATGTACTCCACAAGAGCAAGTTCGGGCAACATACCTATGCGATCGGTGGGAATATGGATGCTGCGATCCGAGCCGGTATCGATGTCGATCGACATCTGGTGAAGATCTATATGCTCTCCGCGTTCCTTGCGGGGCTGGCAGGAGTCTTCAATGTGTTCCAAACGGGAATAGGCAATTACACCACCTTCAGTTCGATGTATGAGCTGTTCGCGGTTGCCGCGGTGGTCATCGGCGGTGCGAGCCTCATGGGTGGCAAGGGAAGGATTGTCGGTTCCATGGTGGGCGTATTGGTATTGGCGGTCTTGAAGAACGGCTTGGCCATATCGGGTGTCCAGCCGTTCGTACGGTATATCGCGGTTGGTGTGTTGCTCACGTTTGCTGTGATCATCGACCAATTGTTTCCCGATCTTTTCTAGATGGAGTTGCCCATGAACACTACATTGGTGTTGGACCGGAGACGAAGCGCATTGGTGACCATTGGACGGAACTGGGTGTTCCTGTTCCTGCTACTGGAGTTCGGATTCTTTGCACTGCTTACCCGTGGCTTCCTGAGTCTCAACATCATTCAGATGATCCTCTTCTACGGGACGGAGGTGTTTCTCTTGGCAACAGCCGAACTTTTTGTCATCATCACTGGAGGTATCGATCTTTCGGTTGGATATGTCTTGGGATTCGCCACGGTCATCTCCTCCAAACTCATGGTGCTCTTCGCTTCCGGAGGACTCTCACCACTTGGTACCATCACGGTGAGTATCCTCATCACCCTACTCATCGGGTTGTTTCCCGGTTTTGTCAATGGAGTGCTGGTGGCGAAGCTCAAGGTGCCTCCCTTCATCGCCACATTCTCCATGTTGGGGGTATGCCAAGGGATATCTGAATTGCTCATGCAGGGAATTCCCGCCAAAAATCTGCCGACCTTGGCGGGAGCCATAGGAAATGGCCATTTCCTTTACATTGTCCCCGGACAAGGTGTCTCGTTTCTTCAGCGACCGGATGTCGCGAGGGGGGTACGGGTGATCGAGATTGTTCCGAATGTCGTGGTATTCGCACTGGTGTTCATTGCGATATTCGCTTTCATTCTCTCGAAGACTCGATTCGGTCAACATATCTATGCCATCGGAGGAAATATCGATGCCGCAACGCGGGCAGGTATTGATGTGAAGGCCCACATCATAGCCGTCTATATGATATCTTCGTTCTTCGCATCGCTGGCGGGGATCATGTATGTGCTGAAGTACATCACTGGAAAGGCCGATGCGGGGGCAGCCTCCCTTCTCGATGCGATCGCCGCGGTGGTCATCGGTGGTGCAAGCATGTTCGGTGGATCGGGAACGGTATGGCGGACCATTGTGGGATGTCTGGTGATCGCTACCTTGGAAACGGGATTGCGGATGCGGGGGACTCCCACTTTCGACAAATATATTCTGGTGGGAGTGATTTTGATCTTCACTGTGGTCATCGAACGCTTTTTTCCCGATGTGAAGCGGTAGGGGGAGGAGGAGAAAATGGGATACATCATAGAAACGAAGGGAATCACAAAGCGGTTTGGAGGGTTGACCGCGGTCGACAATGTGAGCATGGGAGTCAATGCCGGCGAAGTGGTTGCCATTCTCGGTGACAACGGGGCGGGAAAATCGACCCTTATCAAGGTAATCAGTGGTGTGCACAAACCGGACGAGGGTTCCATTCTCTTGGACGGAAAACCGATGAAGCTCGAATCCCCTATGGATGCGCTGGCCAGTGGGATTGAAACCATCTACCAGGATTTGGCTCTTGCGGAGAATCTGAATGTTTCGTCCAACATATTCCTTGGTCGGGAGAAGACCAGAAAATCCTTGGGCCTCTTCAATGTGTTGGACCATGAATATATGCAGAAGGAATCCAAAAGCGTGCTCGATCGTCTTGAGATAGAGATTCCTTCCCTTAAGAACACGATTCGCACGCTCAGTGGAGGACAACGCCAAGCGGTGGCGATTTCCCGGTCAATCTACTGGGAGGCGAAGGTGTTGATCATGGATGAACCGACTGCCGCGCTTGGGATTGCGGAACAGAAGAAGGTCCTCGATCTCGTCAACTCGCTGAAATCGCAAGGAATTGGGATTATCATAATAAGCCACCAGATGTATGATGTATTCGAGGTCGCCGATAGAATCATGGTGATGCGTCGAGGTCAGAATGTCGCGACCCGTTTGGTCTCGGAAACTACTCCCGATGAAATCGTGGGACTTATCGTAGGATCGGAGACGGTAAAAAGGTGACCGTACGGTATGAGGCTGTTCTACAAGACGCTCTATCTCTTTATCACCATCATCATACTGTTGTCGGTTTCGACCACAGTATTGATTACCCGGGCGATACATGCCAACCAATCGATCGATGCTTCACGGGAGTTGGAACGGGAAGCGTCTGCTGTCTACGACAGCTTCAACCAATGGAAACGGCTTCTTTGGCGGAACATCATCACATTGGCTGAAGAGGACTTGCCCGTGCGAACCGATGCGTTCGACGAATCCCTTCTCAATCGCATACAGTACACTGCCTCCCGTTCGGGAATCGACTATGTGGTGCTGCGCCGGTCAACGGATGGTGAGACAATGCGGTTGCCCTTGGAGACCATCGAACAGCCGTACTTGGATATCGATGTGTTTCGCAATCGGAAGGTCCACCCATATATCGAGATTGTCAAGTTGCACCAAAGTCTCTACTTCACCGGAATCGTGCGATTGGGTTCACAAGAGAAGGGGAATGCGGTCGATGTATTTCTCATCAAGATGATTGACCGGCCGCTGTTGGAGCATCTCACTTCCAATCAGAGGATCAAGGTGGTGGTCGCCAGTGCTTCGAAAGCGATCGAAGGCTCGATTGAAGTGGAAGCGGTACCTCCCGAAATTCTCAATGGAGGAACAGAACATGCCTATACTCCGATCGATGAAGTGGAGATCGATGGGCAAAACTACCGTGGCATCATGCAACATTCCGGCTCCGTTGCCGTGGACGAGAGTACCGAAATGCTCACACTGGTGGTGTTTCTTTCACTTTCGGATTATGAGCTGCAACTGAGGCGTGTGAATCGGGCAATATTATACATTGCCATCATCGCTGGTTTGGTGACCATTCTCCTCAGTTCGGTTTTCTCCAAGCATCTCACTTTCCCGATCCACCGGGTCGTCCAGGCGATGCAGCGGATCAAGGAGGGCGAGTATCATACATCGCTCTCTTCACATCCCAGGGGAGAGATCGGTGAGTTGCTTGAAGGATTCAATGAGATGACCACCCAGCTTGCATACGACAAGCAGGCCAAGGAACACCATTTGCAACAAATCATGGATCTGAAGGCCTATAATGAGAACATCATCGATGCGATGCCGGAAGGTCTTGTGGTGGTGAGTGAGGATTTGACAGTGGAGAAGGTCAATCGAGCTTATCTCCAAATTTGTGGTCTCGAGGAGCGCGAGGTCACCGGTGCCACATTGGATACTCTCGTTGGGAAAATCATTGATCCTCCATTGGTTGCGGAGATCCGTAATGTCCTCAGCAGTGGTAGTTCACCGGGTGAGGTCTTGAAACGTGAAGTGGATGACAGTTCCTATGAAATCAATCTGTATCCTCTTTCGGGTCAAGGTGGAATCCATTGTATTGTGGTGATGGAGGATGTCAGTGAACGTTTGGCGTACGAACAAAAGATGTTCCAAGCAGAGCGGCTGGCTTCGATCAGTTTGATGACCGCCGGGATGGCACATGAGATCAACAACCCTTTGAGTTCAATTCTCTCCAATACCCAAAATCTCATGCGATCGGAACCCGACCGACAAAGGGAAGGAACGCTTCGTCTCATAGAGGAGGAAACGAAGCGAATCGCCCGTATCGTCCGTGGCTTGCTTGAATTCTCCACCTCCGGAGGTGAACAAGCGATAGGAGTTCAGGTGAACGAAACCATCGGGGATATCGCCCGCTTGATTGGGTACGGTGCCATGCAGGGACATAAGATCGATGTGGTGACGAATTTCGACACCACATGTCCACTTGTGGCCATCAGTAGCGATGAACTGAAACAAGTGCTGTTGAATCTGGTGAAGAATGCCATGGAATCTATGGGCGATTCGGGTACCCTCACTTTGGGAACTCGCTACCTTGGGCAAGAACGAATCGTTGAGGTTACGGTTTCCGATAGCGGGGTGGGGATTGAGCCAGGACGGATCAAAATGGTGTTCGATCCGTTCTACACGACCAAGCGTGGTGGCGTGGGTACAGGTTTGGGTTTGTCGATAGTGTATGGTATCATCAAGAAGTACAAAGGTGATTTGTTGGTGGACAGTACCGTTGGCGAAGGGACACGGATCATATGTCGATTGCCGGTGGTGTAGAGGTATGCAATGACCAGTGGATATGAGGGGCGAATCCTGATAGTCGATGATGAAGTGGGAATCCTGCGTGGGCTTTCCGATTTCTTCGAGTGTGAGGGCTACGTCGTGCACGCCAAGCAGGATATCCCTGGGGCGATGAAGATAGTCGAAGATTTCGATATCGATATCGCCATCGTCGATATCAGGTTGAAGCATGACGAATCGGGAACTGATCTCCTTGCGGTTTTGAAGGAACGTGATTCCGATCTCCCTGTAGTGATGATCACCGGGTTCGGGAGTGTGGAATCGGCTGTGGATGCGATGCATGCGGGTGCCGCCGACTATATTCTCAAGCCTATCGACAACTCACATCTGTTGGAAAAGGTCAGAAGGAATATCGAGCTGGTGCGTTTAAAACAGGACAACCAGTATCTTTCGAGTGAGTTGAGGGAGAAGTATTGTGCATCCGATGTGGTGACCGCCAATCCAGCCATGCTCCATCAGTTGGAACTCGCCGACAAGGTGAAGCAGAGCAATGTACCTGTGCTGCTCTGTGGCGAAAGTGGTACCGGAAAGGAGATTGTCGCCCGGTATATCCATTTTACCGGTAGCCGGAAGGATCGTCCCTTCATCTGTGTCAATTGTGCGGCTCTTTCGGAATCATTGCTCCTCAGTGAACTCTTCGGACATGAGAAGGGGGCCTTCACAGGAGCGTTCGGGAAACGATTGGGGAAATTCGAACTTGCCGATACCGGTACCCTGTTTCTCGATGAGATAGGCGACATGTCGTTGGATGTCCAAGCAAAGCTGTTGCGGGTACTGGAACGTTCATGTTTCGAACGCTTAGGTGGTTCTCGCAGTGTCTCAGTCGATATCCGCATCATATCCGCAACCAACAAACCGGTCGTACAGTTGGTACGGGAGGGAAAGCTCCGTACCGATCTCTACTACCGGATCAATGTGGTTCGCTTGGAATTGCCGCCACTGAGGGAAAGACCGGAGGATATTCCGCTACTTGCACAGCATTTTATCCAGCAGTACAACCAGCGTTACAGGAAACACATCAAAGGTGTTGCGGATTCCGTGATGCGGGCATGGATGGACTATAGATGGCCGGGCAATGTACGTGAATTGCAGAATGTCGTGAACCAAGGAGTGCTGTTGAGCGCACCCGGACAGAACGAGTTGATGGCCGTACCCTATCCAGGTGCAAGTCCCCAGATCGTCCAAGACAATATCTTTGATCCGAATCGACATGATTCATTGGAATCATGTGTGCGCCAGACTGTTCAGGAATTGGAGAAGGCCTCCATCGAGAGGATACTCGGCACCTGCTCCTACAACCAATCAAAGACCGCCGAGATACTGCACATCACCAGAAAGACGCTTGCCAAGAAAATGCATGACTATGGCATCAGGA
>CAYZJV010000074.1:0-13180 GCA_964478945.1 uncultured Spirochaetaceae bacterium
CGTTCCTCGCAGGAAAGGAAAAGAACCGGGTGTGAGTTCACCAAAATCACTTGTCACCATAATATGGCCGCTCCCACCGATGAAAGATGGATGCGGCCATGTATGTGCCAAGTGGTGAGATTTCAGTTGCAAAAGCTACGACCGGTAATGGAAATGTCCCATGGGACATTCTGTCGATGTATCTCCTATACATATCGGACGGAGACTCCATTTCGACTGGGTCTTATTGTTTTATTGTTTGTGTTCCATACAAATGTACGCTTCAAATCGTAATAAATCCCCATCACATTTTTCTTTGCGGACCTGATGAATTATTGGTTGACAGAAGGGCCAAATGTGCTAGAATTATTTTGTATACAATATTTCCTAAGGAGGAAGGTTATGAAAAGGACGTTACTGGCTCTTCTGATTCTCATCGTATCAATCGGATTCGTCTTTGCCCAGGCAGAGGTCGAATATCCTTCGCGTGACATCACCAATATCCTGGTTTGGGGCGCAGGCGGTGGTACCGATACTGCGAACAGGCTCGTCATGGCAGAAATGGCCAAGGAACTTGGAGTGAACGTCAATGTGAACAATGTGACCGGTGGAGTAGGTGGCTCGGTGGGAATGTATGAAGCCTTCGGCAAACCCGCCGATGGCTATACTCTGTGTGGACTTTCGGAATCGGTGGTCACCGCAGCAGTCCAAGGTGGATTCGACAAGAGGATGAACGTATGGGATTTCTTCATCATCGGTGGTTCCCCCGACTTGGTTTCCGTCACTCCCGATGCTCCCTATAAAACGGTAGCGGAGTTGATCGAAGCGGCGAAGAAGAATCCGAATGGAATTCGTGCTGGTGCAAGTGCGGCCGGTTCGATCCACCATTTGAATCTGCTTGCATTTGAGAATGGTTCCGGAGCCGATTTCAACTTCATTCCATACGACAGTTCCGCGGCATCCCAGAATGCGGCCATGACCGGTGAAGTGACATTGGTGATCACTTCGGTACAGGAACAGGCCGAATTGTTGAAGGCCGGCAAGCTTCGCCCATTGGCCATGCTTACCCCCAATGATTTCTCTTTTGCTGGAAAGACCATACCTTCGGCATTCACTTCCTATCCCGGATTGGCCGATTACCTGCCGCTCGAACAGCAGATCGGTTTCGCGATCCGCAAGGATGCCCCGGAAGCCGTGAAGGCGAAATTGCAGGAAGCGTTCAAGGTTGCCATGCAAGCCGAACCCATCAAGAAATTCGGTTCGGAGCGGTATTTCACCTTGAAAGGCTACGTGGGTGATGAAGCGAACAAGATTTTCGACAAGCTCGAATCGGTCTTCTCATGGACACTTTGGGACCTTGGAGCAGCCAAAGTGAATCCGAGTACCCTTGGTATCCCACGGTAATTGTTGACTATTCGAATGGCGCGTGATTCGATGGAGTCGTGAGCAATCGCGACTCCATCACCAAGGTGGACTAGTAGTATGATGGATGATAAAAAATTGCGTGGTGCCGATCTGGTCACCAGCATACTGTTCTTTGTTTTGGGAATATGGATTTTGATCGAGTCGTTCAAAATGCCCTTGAAAGACTCCTATGCCGGTGTCGAGAGTGTGTGGTATGTATCTCCTGCACTCATGCCCTTGATCATCGGAACTGCGATCATTCTCCTCGCCATAGTCATCTTCATCCATGGTTTGAGGCATGGAGGCAAGGAGGCTCTTGCAGCGATCTGGGTATCGCGCAAGGGAAAGAAATTGCTCAGTGACGCCAACATTCGCTATGCGTCCGTACTATTGCCATTGATCGCGATGGTGTACATGAACCTCAAGATGGTCGACTTCTTCTTGACTCTTGTGCTCTATCTTGGCTTCACCATCACCGTGTTCTATATAGACGATGCCCATTTCATGCGGTCGACATTCTATCTCTATACTGCCGAGATGGCGGTACTGTTCATACTTGCGGTGTTCAATCTCGATGCCCTATTGGATTCTCTGTTCATGTACACGGTGGACATCATCGCCTTGGTGATGATAGTGGTGCTGACGGTATGGATGAAGATGAAGTTGAAGCGGTACGGAATCGAAGGCGCCAAAGTGAAGTTTCGACATGCGATGATGATGACCTATATCGCACCTCTGCTGCTGGTGCCGATCTTCCGCTTCCTACTCCGTGTTCCACTTCCGAAAGAGGGAGGTATCGTCAACCTCATGTCGCTGCTCTACTACACACTTAGATGAACAAGTGAAGGGGAACATCATGGATATCGTGCAACAATTCGGAATATTCTTTTCAAATATCATCAGTGTCATCACGAACCCCTCGTTGCTGCTCATTTTGTTCGGCAGTACGTTCATGGGCATCGTGTTCGGGGCACTGCCGGGACTGACCGCCACACTCGGTGTCGCATTGCTGACGACATTGACCTACAGTATGTCCACCCAAGGGGCATTGGTCGCACTCATGGGAATCTATGTGGGAGCCGTATACGGCGGATCCTACGGTTCGATCATGTTGAATATCCCGGGAACCGCCTCGGCGGCGGCCACTGCCTTGGAAGGGTATCCCATGGCAATGCGGGGTGATGCCGGAAAGGCGTTGGGACTGACCACCACCGCCAGCGCATTGGGAACCATCGTAGGTATGACCTTCGTGGTGATCTTCACTCCGTTGATCGCCGCATTGGCGATGCAATTCACCTCGTTCGAGTTTTTCCTGCTTGCCTTCTTCGGTATCTTGATCAGTGGAAGCATCTCCTGTCCCGATACGGTGCAGAAAGGGTGGATCACCGGGTTCCTGGGACTTTTCATCGCCATGATCGGTCGCGACCAGTTGCAGGTCTATCCGCGATTCACATTGGGAATGATGCAACTGGAAAGTGGGGTTGAAGTGGTGCCGGTGTTGATCGGAGCCTTCGGTATTCCCCAGATCATCCAGGTGCTCAAGGACCGCCAGGTCACCGCGGAACCCGCGAAGATCAATAAGATCGTGCCATCGTTCGGTACGATCGCACACAATGCGAAACATATCGTCCGCAGTGCCCTGATCGGTGTGGGTATCGGTGCGGTACCGGGAATTGGAGAGGATATCGCGGCATGGGTGTCCTATGGAACCGCGAAGAAGTCGTCGAAACATCCGGAGAAGTTCGGTACCGGTTATGAGGAGGGGATCGTTGCCAGTGAAGTGGCGAACAATTCCTGTATCGGAGGGGCGATGATACCCTTGCTCTCAATGGGTATTCCGGGAAGTCCACCGGCGGCGATGTTGTTGGGTGCATTGATGCTCCACGGAGTTGCACCCGGTCCCATGCTGGAAATCGAGCAACCGGGATTTACCTTGGGCATCAGTGCGATCCTCTTGTTGGCCTCCATGTCGATGTGGATCGTAGGTATCCTGTTGGCCAAACAGGTGGTCAAACTGCTGAGGGTTCCTCCCGCACTGTTCATGCCTGTGGTCGCGGTCCTCTGTTTGATCGGCTCCTATGCGCTGGGACTGAAGGTCTTCAACCTCTATCTCATGATACCAATGGGAATATTGACCTACTACCTGACGAACATGGGATACCCCATCCCACCTTTGGTGATAGGAGTCATCCTCGGCTCGATGGCGGATGCGAACCTCAGGCGAGGCCTCATGGTGTCCCAGGGAAGTCTCGCACCATTTTTCACCCGACCCGTGGCTTTGATCCTGTTGTTGGTCATCGTATTCACCTTCATCAGCAATACCAAGATGTATAAAAGGTTGCTATCTCGTGTGTTGCGGAAGAAAGAGAGCTGAGCATAAGGAGGCAATATATGAAACTCAGGTATCTGGGCAAGTCTGGACTTGCTGTTTCGGAGCTCACCTTGGGTACCATGACATTCGGAGCCCAGGGATGGGGTTGTGACGAAAAGGAATCCCACCGAATCATGGCTTCCTATCTTGCAGCTGGTGGAAACATGCTCGATTGCGCCGATGTGTATGCGAAAGGGGAGAGCGAGAGGATCATCGGCAGCTTCCTTCCCAGTATCCGTCGGGATGAAGTGCTGATCGCCTCGAAATGCAACTTTCCGTTCGACCAAAGTCCAACAGGAGTAGGTTCGAGTCGCAAGCACATCGTCACCTCGGTCGAAGGGAGCCTCAAACGGCTCAATACCGATTACATCGACATCTACTATCTTCATCGTACCGATCCTACGGTTCGACCCGAAGAGATCATGGAAACCTTGGATATCCTCAAACAACAGGGGAAGATCCTCTATTCGGCTTGCAGCAACCTGCCGGCTTGGCGTCTGGTGGTCGATTCGATGGAGGCCAAGCGACGCAACGGGGGAACCTTTGTCTGCGGACAGTACATGTACAACATGATCGACCGCAACTGCGAACAGGAGATCATACCCGCCATGATCCACGAAGGCATCGGAATCCTCTGCTGGAGTCCCTTGGCTGGAGGCTTGCTCACTGGAAAGTATTATGGTGAGAAGCATGTTCCGAAGGATTCCCGTTTCGATCAGAGAAAAAATCTCGATGTGCCACGGTTCTGGAACACACGTGGCAAGAAGATAGCCGACGAATTGCAAGAGATGGCTCTCGAAGTGAAGATTCCCGCTACGCAGTTGGCGATCGCATGGTTGTTGGACAAGCAGTACGTCTCTTCTGTGATACTCGGAGCCAAATCGGTGGATCAACTCGAAGAGTCCATGGCGGGAGCCGAAGTTGTGCTTACCAATGAAATGAAGGAACAACTGGAGCGCATCAGCGCCCCTGAAAAATGCTATCTGTGGGGCTTCAACGACGGGATCAACCTACAGTTCCACCAGCGGGCCGCCTTGTTTCCCGGAACCGTGATCGTGTGAATACTTCGATTTGAGTTGTTGCAAATGATGGACCCCCGCATCGCGGGGGGTCCTGATGTTATCCGATCAAACGCAAAGCCTGCTTCACAATCTCATCCACTGTAATGCCATTCTTCTCCAGCAACCTCTCATAGGGTGCCGATTCTCCGAATTGATCGCGTATGCCTATCCTCGCCACCCGGCAGCCTCCTTCCTGTGCGACGATGTCGCTCACAGCGGAACCGAGTCCATTGAGAATAGTATGGTCCTCTACCGTGACGATCCCCTTCGTGGTTCGGATCGAAGTCATTACCGCTTCAACATCAAGCGGTTTGATCGTGTGCATGTCGAGAAGACGAACCGAGTATCCCGACTGTTCCAGATTGTCTTTTGCGGCGATGCAGAAGGAGAGCACATCGCCGTTGGAGATGATGGTGATGTCCGTACCCTCCGACAAGATCTTCGCCTTACCGATTTCGAAAGTCTCCGTCTCATCGTAAATGAATGGTGTCGCATCGCGGGTGAACCTTATGTAGAGTGGACCATGATGGGATTCCCCGGCTGCAATCACCAAGGCATAGGCACTGTAATAATCGGCCGGTGCCACCACGGTCATGTTGGGAATGGTGCGCATGATCCCCAAATCCTCGATCCCCTGGTGACTCGCACCATCGTTGGCAGGAGTCAGTCCTCCATGGGAGCAGGCGATCTTCACATTGAGATTCGGGTAACACACCTCCTGTCTGATCTGTTCAAGCATCCTCATGCTGCCGAAGACGGCATAGGTGGTGACGAAAGGGATCTTGCCACAGGTGGCCAGTCCTGCGGCGAGTCCACATCCGTTTTGCTCGGCAATCCCCACATTCACATACTGCTCGGGAAACCGTTGCTTGAAATCGATGGTCTTGCAGGATTTCCCAATGTCACAGTCGACCACATACACATTTTCGTGTCGTTCTCCCAACACTGCGATCGCCTTTCCATATGCATCCCTTGTTGGTAATCCCTTCATCGTACTCCTCCTTCCAGTTCAACCATCGCTTGAGCGAATTGCGCATCATTGGGTGGAGTCCCATGCCATGCGACCACATGTTCCATGAAGGAGACTCCCTTGCCTTTCACCGTTTTGGCAACGATGCAATGGGGCTTGCCTTTGTTGTCGTCCCGCGTGGTGGCGAATGCCTTGCGGATCTGTGGTATCGAATGCCCGTCAATGCTTTGGACAGTACATCCGAATGCAGAGAACTTGGCCGCCAAATCTCCCAATGGCATGACCTCCTCACATGTGGCATCGTTCTGTAGGCCGTTGTTGTCTACGATGATGATAAGATTGTCGAGTCGGTACTTCACTGCACTTTGCACCGCTTCCCAGATCTGACCCTCTTGGGATTCCCCATCCCCCACCAAACTGAAGACCCGGTAGGACTTGCCGTCCCGCTTCCCGGCGAGTGCCATTCCCACTGCGGTTGAAAGCCCTTGTCCCAACGACCCGGTGCTGATGTCCACACCGGGACATCGTTTCATGTCGGGATGGCCTTGCAGCATCGATCCTTCCTTTCTCAGGGTGTGGATGGCTTCCATTGGAATGAAATCGCGCATCGCAAGACACGAATAGAGGACCGGGCACACATGTCCTTTGGAAAGCACAAAACGGTCACGGTCCTCCCAGTGGGGATCGTCGGGTCGGATGTTCAACTCCTCGAAATAGAGTGTGGCCATGATGTCGGCAGCGGAGAGGGAACCCCCGGGATGCCCCGATTGGGCCGTATGGATCATGGTGAGGATTGTTTTCCGCAACTCCTTGGCCTTGTGTTCCAAGAATACGACTTGGTCATCGGTCTGTTTCACTAGTTGCCTCCATTGGTGGAAAGAGAGTGGCCCTTTCCCGCGGTGAACGCGAAAGGATCAGTGAGAGTATGATTCCAGTGGGGATCAGAATGATGCCCACAAATTGCCTTGGAGTGTAGAATCCTTCGAGAAACAGAATCTCGAAGATGATGGTGAAGATCGGTTCGAAACAACAGATGATCGCAGCCAAGCTTCCGTCCACCTGTTTTGCACCGGTGTTGAACGCCAGGAAGGCTCCAATCGACGAGATGAGTACCAATCCCGCGATACCCCACCATGCAGAAGGGGAAAACGAAAACCCATTGCTTTTCATGAACGGAAACACGAACAGCATGATGACCGTTCCGGTGGTCATGGCAATGGTGGTGATATGGACACTCGATATCGGCAATACATTCTTGTTTCGTATACTGAGGATGTACCAGCTGTAGATGAACGTCGATGCGAAGGAGAGCGCCAGACCTGCGAAGGTGATGCGGGAATCATTGAAATCCAAGGTGAACAGAATGCCTGCGAATATGATCAGGTATCCGAACAATCGTGAAAGGTGGAACCGTTCACGACCAGTGGTCGTACTGATGAGCATCACCACCAGAGGGTAGCCATAGAAAATGGCTTGAACCACTCCCACCGGCATGGTCGTGAAGGCCAGGAACTTGGCAAGTATGGTCAGGGTGAAGGGAATGCCGATCATGATTGCCACGCGTCCGAACCCCTTCGGACCGGGAGTTCGGAAATTGCCCTTCAGCAGGAGAAAGACCCACATGAGCACCGCGGCTCCACCCAAACGGAGCAGAACCAGTTCCCCTGCGGAAGTGCCTGCCCTATAGGCGACGAGTGTGAAGATAGGCATCAACCCATAGCCTATGGTGGCGAGGAAGATGAGCAAGATGCTACCGTGTGTCTTCATATCATCAGCATACTGTAAGTTCGTTTTCTTGTCACTAAAAAAATATTGTATACATGATTTTTGTAAAAATTTATTTCAGCATTTGTTTTGACATCTGAATAGGGGTGTATTAAAATATTGAATACAATATGAGAGAAAAGGGGAGATGCGATGATTACCAGATCTCAAGAACACACCTTGCGTGCGAGAGCCGCCGAAGTACTCGGAAAGACGGGATTTCCCATTACCCATACTGAGCTGGAATCCATCGCCATAGCCGACTTCGGATTGAGTGAACCGCTAAGGGAAGGAGCCCAAATCTTGACATTGTTCGCCACCGAACGAATCAGTGCCAAACTCATAGTTTTGTTCCCGGGACAAATTCTCCCCGAACATTGGCACCCGCCGGTAGGGGACGATCCGGGTAAGGAAGAGATCCTTCGTGGGTATTGGGGTACCGTACGCTACTTTGAACAAGGAGATGCTCCGGTGGATACCGCATTGGTCCCCAAAGGAAAGGAACACTGTTACACCTGTGGAAATAGGATCGATCTAACTCCCGGAGCACAAGTGATCATTCCTCCGGGTGTGAAGCATTGGATGCAGGGAGGAGAGGAAGGAGGCTGTGTGATCAGTTTCTCCACCTGCGTACGGGATATTTTGGACCAATTTACCGATGAAGATATCGTGAGGACCACCAGGATCGTCGATGATGGGGAATAAGGGAGGTGACGAATATGACAGGATATTTCCATAGGGTCCAGGCTTTGACCGCGAGTCGATTCTGGATCAACAATGTGACAATCGAAGAAGCCAAGATGGCGGTAGCAGCCGGAGCCACGGGATGTACACAGAATCCCTCCTATGTATGGAAGATGATGGAAGCCCCGGAAGAATCGGTTCGGGTGGACAAAGCCTTGGAGGAGGCCATGAAGACCTTCTCCGACGTGGATGAAGTGCTCGTTCGCGTACAGCGGGATCTGGTTTCCGATGTGGCCGGGATATTCAAACCCTTGTACGACAGTTCCCATGGCAAACTGGGGTATGTGAGCATCCAGGGAAATCCGTTCGCCGAGGATGTGAAGTCGATAGTGAAGACCGCCCGCTTCAACCGGGAAGCAGGCGAGAACATCATGATCAAGATACCGGTCACCGAAGAGGGTTTGGAGGCTATCGGAATCTGCATTGGGGAAGGCATGCCCATCAATGCGACCGAGGTGATGAGTGTGCAGCAAGCCATCGATCTGGTAAAGGTGTATGCGCAGGCCTCCCGTGGAATGTCAAATCCTCCGGTGGTGTACCTTTCCCATATCGCCGGGATATTCGACGAATACCTCAGCGGTTATGTGTCCGATCATCATGTGGATATCTTTGGCGATATCATTTGGCAGGCGGGTAAGATCGTAGCCAAGAAAATCCGTTCATTCATGGATGAATGCAAGACCGAAGTTGGATTCATCAACGGAGGAGCAAGAGGATTGCATCACTTCAGCGAATGGGTAGGTGCCGACATCTCGACCACAATCAACTGGAAGGGAACCGCGGACAAGTTGTTGGAAGCCGATATGCCTGTGGTGAGCAGGTTCGACAACCCTATTCCCGAATCCGTGGTAGACGAATTGCTAGCGAAACTCCCCGATTTCCGTAAAGCCTATCTTCGCGGAGCCATAGAACCACATGAATATGAACACTTCGGTCCGGTGGTGTTGTTCTGCTCGAGTTTCCAAAAAGCATGGGGGCAGGCGAGGGATAGGGTCCATTCCATGCGATGAAGTCAACTCATTACACCACAAAGGCCGATACGGAAAACCGCATCGGCCTTTGCACGTAAGAAGCAGGATCACTTCCATCCGAACAGATGTGATTCGATGAACTCCCATGTCGCCATGTAATCCCCCTTCCCGAGCACCTTGTCGAAACCGGCCTTCTCCATCTCATCCAACACCTTCATGAGTTTTGTGGTGAGACGATTGTTGATTTCGAATGTCTTTTTGATGTCCCAACGGGTGGGTGAGGTGTCGCTGGTGACATAGTCGTCGTACTTGAATTTCCGCAAGTAGTAGAGGAACTCCACGTACACCAGTATATGTTTGCTGCCTGCGAAGTAGTCCCAGTCCCACTTGCCGTCATTGTCGTTGATGTGGATGTAGTAGGGCAATCCGCTCTCCTGGAGTATGCACAAATCCTCGGCGGGATTGTAGCCTCCATACATCGAGTGACCGAAATCGAGCGTGACTCCCATGCTCGGCAATCCGATCTGTCGAATGAGCAGGATCGTCTTGGATGCATTGTCAAGGAAACAGGTACCACGGGTCTCGCTCGGCTTGTACTCGATGAACAGGGGAATCTCGGGCAGGTATGCCCCGGCTTCACCGAACGTCTCCTTGAGGTAATTCCAGTTCTGGGCATAGTCGGCCTGGAAGTTGAATTCATATCCATCTCCGAGCGGACAACAGGTGACCTTGTCCGCTCCAATCGCCTTGGCGAAATCCTTGGCCTCCTTGATGAACCGTACCGCCTTGTCCCGCACCGCCTTGTCGTGGGAGGTGAGTCCTCCATTGCGGAACTCGGGCTCGGCCTTCACATTCACATTCACCGCCGAGATGCCCATCTTGTACTTTTTCATCAGGGCCTTCAATTCTTCCGGTTCGTTCACTTCGTAGGGATACACACATTCGAGAGCCGACATTTCGGGGATTTCCGATGCGAAGCGGAATTTTTCTTCCAAATCAAGAGCCTTGTTGTATTCGTGGAAACGGTCCTTGGTCTTTCCCAAGAATGATGAGATTACGGCATACTTCATGTAAGAGCCTCCTTTGTGATTTCCATCATGTATCTGTTGCCTTCGGCATAGGATCGTTTCACCTCATTGGGATCCTTGCAGACGATCTCCAAATCGAACGAACCTTCATAACCGCTTGCCAGCACACCACCAATCACCGATCCCCACGGAATCGAACCCTGTCCCGGAGGCAAGGCGAGATTCTCGGTACCGAAATTATCCTTCAGATGGGTACCGTAAATCCTACCGGCAAGTTTCGCAGGAATGGTGGCGATGCATTCCTTGCTGCTCCACGCATGTCCGGTATCGAAGTTGTAGCCGATGGTTCCGTTGCCAGTTTCCCGTATCAGGCGCATGAGCCCTTCGGTACCTCCCAGCAGCGAACCGGGTACGATCTCCAGACCTAACCTTAATCCCGCGGTCCGGACAATTTCATCGAATTGCAGTAGTTTCACCACAAGACGGTCCCACAATTTCCGATACATGGAAGCATCCATTCTTGTTTCATTCCCGAGAGTGAACGGCGCGAGTGGGAGTGTGATGGTTCGGCAAGCGGGAAAATGCGAGACGATTTCGGTTACGCGTCGCATCTCCTCAAAACCCACATCGCTGTTCAACGCCTCGGCATCGGCGGTGGCGGATAGGAGGAAGTGGGCCACGAACTGCGTGGTTCCGAGTCCCAAATCCTCACTTTTATGCAGCAGCAAGGGCCAATCCCGTTCCCATTCATCCAAACGTTCCTTTTTAAAGATCTCCAGCTGGAAACCCGTCAAGCCGAGCTCATGCAGGACTTCGAGTCCATCTGAATAATCCTTCACGGTGAAGTCGGTGGTGTAGAGGGAAAAGAAGAATGCGGGTGAAACTCCGATCATCTTGACTCCTAAAAATACTGTATTCAAAATTTACTATAGTGTAGTGTAGTTATGTACAGGTGTCAATCAAAACATACTTTCATTACTATTCATTTGACAATTCATTATGATGGAGTATACTGCAATTATAAAATTGTATACAAAATTGAAAATAAAGGAGACGATGGATATGAGGAAGGTACTCGTTGCGGTAGCCCCTGTGGCACACATGGAAAAGACTGTTCCACAAGGCGTGAATAATCCCGTGAAACCGGAGGACCTCGCGCAGGAGGTCATCGCATGTGCCGAAGCCGGAGCCTCCATGGTCCATCTCCATGTGAGGGATGCCACCGGAGCACAGGTGGGTGATCTGGGAGTATTCTCCCATACCATCGACATGATCAGGGCTAAGACCGATATCGTGATCCAAGGTTCCACAGGTGGGAAGTCGGCACTTTCGCTTGAACAAAGATCCGTCTCCGTCGATGAAGACAGGGTGCAAATGGCATCGCTGAACATGGGTTCCACCAATTTCGGTGATGGTGTCTACATCAACACTTGGGACGATATCCGCTACTGGGCGGGAAAAATGAGGAAGAACCATGTGGTACCCGAGTTGGAGGTGTTCGACCTGTCCATGATCGAGGCCATTGCAGTACTGCATGCGGAGGGAACCTTGGATGCTCCGCTTCACTTCAATTTTTCACTCGGCTTCACCGGTGCCCTCTCGGCGACAGCCGACAACCTGTTCAGATTGAAACAGGCACTTCCTCCAGGGGCCTCCTGGAGCCTCATCCATGAAGGCATGCAGGACTTCTCATTGATAGGCGTTGCCATCGGAGCCGGAGCCGCCGGTATCAGGGTGGGATATGAGGATGGATTTTCGATTCAACCGGGAAGGTATGCCAAGAATGTGGAACTGGTGGAACATGCGGTTGCCTTGGTGAAGGCGATGGGGTGCGAGGTGGCGACCAGCGAAGATGCGAGGAGGATGCTTGGTATCATGCGCTGATCCAAAGAATTTGTTTTTGCCGGCATGCATGGGGCTCTTTTTGGATTGATGCGAAATAATTTACCTAGTACAATAATCGTTATGGAAGCAGCCAATTCGATGTACGGGGACTTGGGTACAAAGGTATACGACATATTGAAGAGTATGATCGTGAAGGGAGAGTTGAAACCTGGTCAGAAGCTGATACAGGAAGACCTTGCGGAAGCATTGGGGGTCTCCCGTACCCCTTTGCTCCAAGCCATCTCGAAACTATCGAAGGACCATTACATCCACACGATACCCAGGAGGGGTTCGTTTGTAAAGGAATTCTCGCATCAGGAGTATCTCGATATCTTCGATATACGCGGACAACTGGAACCTATGGGGGCATATTCCGCGGCCGAGAGGATCACCGAAAAACAAATATCGGAGCTTCAGTCGTTACTGGACGAAACCTCACGATTCGTTCAGAGGGGGGAATTCTCCGATCCATTGGACATGTTCTCATTCGATTACGATTTCCATATGCAAATCATGCGGGTGAGCGGCAACCACTTCCTCTACGACATCATGAAGAATCTGAACAATGTGTTGTGCAATAGCGAAAGGATACTGAAAACGCCTAAGAAGACCATGGAGGAGCATCTGGGAATCTTCAACGCATTGAAGAACCACGATGCCAATGGGGCTAAGGAACTCATGTTCTACCACATACATGGTGGAGCACGATCCCGTTTGGCCCAACTGCTGGCGAACCAGGACGATGTCTTGAAGGAGAATGAGATCCATGCCTAAAGTTGAGAACAAAGCCTTGCGCAACTATGTGTATGAACATATTAGGGAATTGATTGATCAGGGTGAACTCCCGATAGGGGAGAAGATAGACAAGAGTGAACTCGCCAACAAGTTGGGAGTAAGCCAAACTCCGATAAACGATGCCTTGAATCAGCTTGTGGGTGAAAAGTTTCTAGAGCAGCGTCCAAGAAAAGGATATTATATTCGTGAATTCAGCGCATCGGAGTTTT
>CAYZJV010000075.1:0-6730 GCA_964478945.1 uncultured Spirochaetaceae bacterium
TGGTTGCAAAATTGTGTCGTACGAAAATAATTGTTGACAATCACAACAGCGCATGAGAATCTTGAATCAAAAGCTGTCATACAGGTATACAGTCCATCTTACGAAAGGCATAGAATCATGATGAAATCGATCGATTACAACGTCCAGCGCACCAATCTCTACGAACAGATAGCTGAAAATCTCGAAAAGGCCATACTCAGCTCTTCCACCGCGGTGGCCCAACGGCTTCCATCGGAACAGGAGTTGGCAAGACAGTTCAACGTAAGCAGGACAGTAATCCGAGAAGCGCTCAAGATCCTACGGGAACGGGGACTCATCACACAGAAGAACGGAGGAGGATCGTATGTCTCGAAACCGAACATCGATGTGGTGAGCAATGCGATCAACCGTTTGGTGTGCATGGAGAACATCGACAACGACAATCTCCATACCATGCGCATCATACTCGAGGTGGCCGCCGGCAGATTGGCGGCGGAGCATGCCGATGAAGAGGATTTCGCACACCTGCAGCGGATCATAGACTCGATGCGGGACCGCTCGCTCGATATCGATGAGAGAATCATGAAGGATGCCGAATTCCACATCACCACCGCACGTGCAAGCGGAAACGAACTGCTCGCTCGCTTCGTGGAAGTGATGACCATCCTTCTGCACGACTACATGGCCAAGGGATCCCTCGTATTGGGAGGAATCAACGATGCGTTGCTCAGACACGGCAATGTGCTCGATGCCCTCAGAACCCGTGATCCCGACATTGCCGAGAAGGCGATACGGGACCATTTGATCGCTTCACGCAAGAGTGTCGAGAAGTACGACTCGATGCAACAAGAAGAAAAAATCGAAAACGGCGTTGCCGATTTCGTTGCAAAACACACAATTAAGGAGGAAACAACATGAAAAGATTGTTGTTGTCGCTTGTGATCGTCCTGTTGGCCACATCAATGGCATTCGCCGCCGGAGCCGGCGAAACGGGAGCTGCCAAACCGGTTGAACTCGTGTATACGATGACCGCGGTCCCGACCGATGCCCATGCAGGTGCGATGATGGTGTTCAAGGAGACTGTGGAAAGGCTCTCCGGTGGACAAATCAAAGTGTTGACCTATGATTCAGCATCGCTGTTCAAACAAGAGCAGGAGGTAACCGCGGTGAAATCGGGCCAAGCCGACATAACCGCCACCGCCGCTTCCTGGCTTACCGACGGTTCCCCATGGGTCTCCATGTTCACCGCCGGCTACATCTTCCAAAGTTACGACCACATGACCAGCGTATTGAATGGAGAGGTGGGGGAAGTGGTGTTCGAGAGAATCGCGAAGGAACAAGGCATCAGACCTCTGGGAGCCCAATATCTCGGAACCCGTCAGATCAACCTTGTGGAAGACCGCCATATCAAGACTCCCGCCGATTTGAAGGGTGTCAACCTCCGCATGCCGAACAGCGACGCATGGTTGTTCCTCGGTCGTGCACTGGGAGCCAATCCCACCCCAATCTCGTTCTCCGAGCTCTACATGGCATTACAGACAGGAACCGTCGATGGACAGGACAATCCTCTCCCCACCGACAAGAATGCCAAGTTCTATGAAGTCACCAAATCCATCACACTGACGAACCACCTGGTCGACAGCGTATGGCCCACCATCAACGAAGCCAAGTGGCAGTCCCTCACCGAGCAGCAGAAGGAATGGGTCATGGAAGGGGTGAAGGCTGGTATCGAGTACTGTGACAAGACCAATCTCAAGGCCGAGGCGGAACTTGTCGCATTCTTCAAATCGGAAGGTTTGAGTGTGTATGAGGCCGATGTCGAGGCGTTCGCATCCCATGTACTCGCACAATATCTGGATTCCGATTTCTCCAAGACGTGGGATCTCGATTTGTTCGAGAAGGTTCAGGCAGCGGCGAAATAATCGTCGGTAAGATCGCAATGGAGGTATCCGTCACCACGGATACCTCCCCCATATCCATTTCATGTGAGGTTCGCATTATGAAAAAACTGTTTCTGTTCGTCCGGGACGTATTTGAAATCTACCTCCCGGTCGCATCGTTTGCCATCATGTTCCTGACGTTCCTTCTGCAGGTATTCTTCAGGTATGTCGTGAATCATCCCCTCACATGGACACAGGAAGTCATTGTCGTCGCCTTTGTCTGGACCGTACTGCTCGGTACCTGCTACACCATGCGTCGTCACGTCCATGTGAAATTCACTCTGGTGTACGACAGGATGAAGCCCAAGGTGGCCGCTGTGTTCCGTCTCGTGGGAAATATCTTGATAGTAGTCACGTTCGCAGCACTGGTCGTTCCCTCCTTTCGTTATTCGTTGTTCGTCGGCTTCCAGAAGACCGCCGTCTTCAGGATCTCCTACACCTACATCTTCATGCCGTTCGTCTACTTCACCATCGCCATCGCCCTCTACATGTTCGGTGAGATCATCGAGGACATCAATGTGTTGCGTGGTAGGTTGGCCGACAGCCTGGACCATGCCGCCGCGGAGGATTTGAAATGAGCTTCCCCATGATTGTTGCCTTCATTGTATTCGTGCTTATCTTCGTATTCCGCATGCCGATCGCATTCGGAATGATCGTCTCGGCCGCAAGCTATTTCCTCGTGAAGGGTGGAGACCTCAGTCTCGTCATCAACCAAGTGGTGAACACCTACTACACCAATTTCGTCATCATAGCCGTACCGCTGTTCATCTTCACTGCAAATGTGATGAATTCGGGCAAGGTTACCCATATGATCTATCGCTTTGCGAACGGTTTGGTGGGAGGAATGCGGGGAGCGTTGGGTCATGTGAATGTGTTGGGCTCACTGATCTTCGCAGGTATGACCGGTTCCGCCATAGCCGATGCCGCCGGATTGGGGAAAATCGAAATAGAAGCGATGAACGATTCGGGTTTCGATTCGGAGTTCTCCTGTGCCGTCACCGCAGCCTCGGCCACGATAGGACCGATTTTCCCTCCAAGCATTCCCCTGGTCATCTATGCGATGTTGTCGGGCACTTCGGTTGGTGCGCTGTTTCTTGCAGGCATGATACCTGCGATATTGCTCACGATCGCGCTCATGATCTACATTGCGATCATATCCAAGATCCGCAACTACCCCAGAGGGGAAAAAATCGGTATGAAGGCTTTCCTGGTATTCACCATCCAAGCCCTTCCGTCACTTTTGACACCGGTCATTCTACTCACCGGTATCTATACCGGAATCATGACTCCGACCGAAGCTGGAGCGATAGCAGGTATCTATGCGATCCTTGTTTCGGTGTTCGCCTACAAGGCGTTTGGATGGAAGGACCTGTGGCAAGTGGTGCGCCAAACCATCAGCGATATCGGAGCTACCAGCATCATGATAGGTGCGGCCGCCATCATCAGCTACATCGTCGCAAGAGAGCAGATCGCCAACCAACTCGGAGCTTGGATCCTTTCCATCAGCGACAGCCAGGTGTTTTTCCTCATGCTGGTGAATGTGGTCATCCTGATTCTGGGTATGTTCATCGACACTTCTACCATACAACTCGTGTTTGTTCCCATACTGCTGCCGGTGGCGACCGCTTTGGGTATAGATCTCATCCACTTCGGTTTGGTGGTCACCTTCAATATGATGGTGGGACTCTCCACACCACCATTCGGCATGCTTCTGTTCATCACCTCGGGTATCTCGGGAACCCCGCTGAAGGGAATCATGCGGGAAATACTTTGGCCCATCATTGTGATGTTGCTGGTGCTCATCGTCATCACCTATATCCCGGAAACCATTCTTTTCCTACCCCGTGCGGTAGGTATGATTTGAAGGAGCCCTCCATGAAAAAAGCATACCACGGTTGCTGGCCAACCATGATCACTCCGTTTACGGAACACAATGGCATCGATTTCAAGGCGATCGGTGGGATCGTTGAATGGTACATCGATCACGGATGTGACGGAATCTTCGCCGTCTGCCAATCGAGCGAAATGTTTTTCCTCTCTCCCACCGAGAAGACCGATATTGCGAAAGCCGTGCTCGATGCGGCCGCCGGAAGGGTGAAGGTGATCGCTTCCGGGCATACCGCCGACGATCCCGAACGGCAAATCGAGGAGTTGGGAGACATGGCTCAAACCGGTGTCGATGCGGTGGTGCTCGTGAGCAACCGCCTGGCTTCGATCGAAGAGGATGATTCGGTCTTCTCAGAGCGGGCGAACAGGATATTCTCACAATTGCCCGAAGTCACCTTCGGCATGTATGAATGTCCCTACCCCTACAGGAGACTGTTGACGACCGACTTTCTCGCCGAGAGTGCGAAACAAGGTGCATTGGTGTTTCTCAAGGATGTGAGTTGCTCAATTGCGCTACTCGAAGAGAGGATTCAGTCGATCAAGGGGACCAATCTCGCCCTATTCAATGCGAATACCGCAACATTGCTTGCCTCCTTGGTCGCAGGTGCCGACGGGTACAACGGAGTAATGGCGAATTTCCATATCGATCTCTACAAATGGATGTATGAACATCATGAAAGCGAGCCCGAGCTTGCCAGGGAATTGAACGACTTCCTTACTTTGGCGGGAGTCACCGAAGCGCGGGCCTATCCGGTGAGCGCCAAGTACCACATGGATCGCAGTGGTGTCCCGATGACCCTCGTCACCAGGACACGTGATATCTCCTGTTTGAATGAAAATGCCATCTATGAGCTTGAGAGCCTCATGAGAATGGAGCATACTTGGAGAACACGACTTGGAATGAAGGAGAAATAGAAGATGCATGCGAAGGAATTGAAATCCCAGATGATCAAGGGACCGTTGGTGGTGGGTGGACATGTGTTCTTGACCGACGAGTCGATTTCGGAATTGATGGCCCTCAGTGGGTACGACTTCATCTGGATCGATGCTGAGCATGGAGCATTCGACAGGAAGACCATCCTGAGCCACATCATCGCAGCCTCCAGTGGTGGAGCCGCCTCCATCGTGAGGGTGGTGGATATCGACATCGCAGCGGTGAAACCTGTGCTCGAAATGGGACCCGATGGAATCATCTTCCCCATGGTGACTTCCGTCGAGGATGCCAAGCGGGCGATCGATTTTTGCCGATATCCTCCGAAGGGAACAAGGGGCTTCGGACCCAGACGTGCGAAACAATATGGAATGAAGGACACCGGTTCCTACCTTGAGGAGGTCGACGATTCGATCCTGAAGATCATCCAGATCGAGCATATCGATGCGGTGAAGCAACTGGATGCGATACTTGCGATCGAAGGACTGGATGCGATCGTGATCGGACCAAACGACCTTTCCGGTTCGATCGGAAAACTCTCACAGCTATGGGATGCCGAAGTACTCAGGTTGTGTGACCAGATCATCGTGAAATGCAAGGCCAAGGGTATACCCGTGGGCATATCGATCGGACCCAACGATCCGACCTATCGTGATCGTTGGATATCGCAGGATATCGACTTCATCAGCATTGGCGACGATATCAGTTTTCTTACCGCCGGGGCCCGTCAGGTGCTCGACTCATGTCATCCAGCTTCCTTAAGATGATGGAGGCCACTTCATCCGATGCCATCTCGTCGGTCTCGATCACCAGATCGGCGACCGAGGGATCGGTATTGTCGATACCGTAGATCCGCTTGTATCGGGCGGTATCGTTCGCATCCCTCGCCAAGGTTTCCCGCAACCGTTGTTCGAAGGTTCCCCCCTCCCGCTTGAGAATCCTGCTCGCCCGCTCCTCGGCCGATGCGGTGAGATACACCTTCAGATCGGCCTCCTTGAGCATCCAAATGGCAAGACGGGATCCGAGCACGCAGTCGCTTTGCGCAAGTGCCATCTCGACCTGACGATCATCCAGCTCCCGATCAATGGAATCGTCATGTTCGGCCATTCGGCAAAATTCCCAGAATTCCACACCCCGCTCGGCGGCCAGATTCCTGAATGTGAAGTTGATCAGAGGATATCCCAATCGTTCAGCCACCAATGTACTTACTGTGGTGTTTCCACACCCGCTCTTTCCAGATATCGCGATTCTCATTCTTGGGCCCCTCATTCTATGTTGCGAACCTGTTCCCGGATATTCTCAAGACTATCCTTCATCTCCACCACTTGTTGGTTGATCTGTACGATGATGCTCTTGCTCCCGATGGTATTGATCTCACGATTCATCTCCTGGGAGAGGAAATCGAGCTTCTTGCCCACCGGTTCATCCGATTCGAGCAGATCCTTGAACGAGGCGATGTGGGTACGCAATCTCACGATCTCCTCATTCACCGAATATTTGGAAAGGAGAGTGGCGACCTCCTGGAGGAACCGGCCCTCGTCATACCCTTTGTCACCCAACAGCTCGTCGAAGCGATCGAGGAGATTCCCCTTCAATTTCTGCTCAAGTGAAAGCGTATGGGAATCGACTTGATCCACACCCTTTTCCAGGATGTCGACCAGCCGCATCAGGTCGCTCTTGGTGGCTTCCCCTTCACGTCTTTTGGATGACAAATAACCGACCAATGCCTCATCGAGCAATCGCAGCAACGGTTCTTCGTATCGCGAAACTTCGGTATCCCGCACCGATACGAGTATGCCCTCCATCCCAAGATAATCGGCGAGTGTCGGCCCATGATCGAGCATGGCGACCTTCTTGATCTTTTCGAAAGCCCCACGGTATTCACCAAGCGCCTTCTCATCCACATGGAGGGTAAGATCCACATTGATCTGCCGCAATCTGACAGAAACCTCCACCCTTCCGCGGGATGCGATACGTTTGATCTTCGCATCGA
>CAYZJV010000075.1:6830-13007 GCA_964478945.1 uncultured Spirochaetaceae bacterium
CTGACAGAAACCTCCACCCTTCCGCGGGATGCGATACGTTTGATCTTCGCATCGATCGCCTGCTCGAACCTAGAAAGGCTGTTGGGAATGGTATGCACTATATCCAAATAGCGATTGTTGTAGGATTTGACCTCGACCGTCAGCAAGAAATCTTCCGACAGCAGTTCCGCATAGCCGTATCCGGTCATGCTCAGCATTGTGTGCTCCTTTGCCTCTCTGCGATACGCAATGCGAGGCCACTATTGTTTCCCGCACCCATGGTAACGCAGACATCTCCGGGGTGCAACAGATCGGTCACCATATCGATCACCTCCTCTTCGGTTTCGGCGAACATGCCTCCCGCTTCGATTGCGAGCGAGCGGCCCAACTCCATCCTCTGTTCGATTTCTCCATCCATCCGTGCCGAGGCATATACGGGACGAACCACCAATGCATCGGCCAAGGAGAGACTTTCCACGAACCCGTCGAAAAATGCTTCGGTACGGGATACGGTATGGGGGTGGAAGACCACCACAAGCGATCGTGAGGGATACTGTGATCTGAGCGCTTCAAGGGCAACTGTAATTTCGGTGGGATGGTGGGCATAATCATCCACAAACACGATATCGTGGTCAACACACAGTCGTTCCAGACGACCTTTCGCACCAGGGAAGGTTTCCGTCTCCCGCAACAATGCGGCAAACACTGGACTTTCCACCATGCCATATGGATCCAACGGGAGCATTCCGCTTCGTTCCAACACCATATGTGTCGACAGCAGAGCGGAGCCAACGGCATCACACGCAAGAGCAAGCGATCCCGATTTCGTATGGAACCAACCATCAAGTGTCGAAACGGTGTAGGAACATTCCCCCTCACCTTCGGTCCATTCGGAGATCCGCACCATTGCCAAGGGATGGGAACCATAGGTGAAAAGGCGGATATCGTTTCGCTGCGCCTGCACGTGATTTGCCAAACGACGGGCAAGGGGATCATCGACTCCGCAGACCAGCGGAGCTCCTTGTGGCAGATGGGAAACCAGTCTCGCGAAGGAGTCGAAGACCTCGTTCTTGGAGGCGAACCAATCGGGGTGGTCATGCTCGATCGTGGTGATCAACAACCCATCGAGCCGGTAGTCGAGAAAATGATCCTGATACTCACAAGCCTCGAATAGAGCGATAGATTCCGAATCCATCGGACCATCCGGTAGTCGAAGCCCTTCCACCTTGGATCCATAGAATGCCATCAGTGGGATTTCGGTATTGCGCACCACCCACTGGACCAACGCACTTGTCGTCGTCTTGCCGTGGGTTCCAGCTACGCCATAGCTTGTCATCACCCTACTCATCAGAGCCAACCATTGGGGATATGTGTAGAGTGGAGTATGTTGTTCCTGGGCTCGTGCGATCTGAGCATTGGATGCTTTCGAATAGGCTGCGGAATGGATCACCATATCGATATCGGATGGCATGTCCCCAGCCTCGAAAGACTCGATCCATCCGATGTGTGCATCATTGAGCAACTCTTCCGTTCTGAACTGTTCGCCGACGTCGGAACCGGTCACGGAAGCTCCCATTCTTGCCAACAACACGGCAAGGGTAGCCATACCGGTACCCTTGATACCAATGAGAAAGAGTGTTTTTCCTTTTACAAACGACCTGATATCGTGGTATTCCATAGCGAAAGGTGAAAAAAAAGACTGCCAGAACGTGACAGTCTCATGTAGGTATGGCCCGTACTTACTTCGCGTTCTTGTACGAGGCGTTGCACTGCTTGCAAACCATGGCCTTGGTACCATCGACTTCGTGCTCGTACACGACCTTGATACCGGTCCTCTTGCAGACGGGACATGTTCCTCGTCCTTGGGAAACCTGATCTCTGATACCCGACCCTCTATGTGCTTTTGCCATGAATCACTCCTTGCGACAGTTGTCCAATACGATAAGACTATAGTGATGCGAAAAAAGATTGTCAAGCTCCATCAGAATTTCCAAGCCACTCCCATGGTAATCCGCACACTTTCGTTCGATAGGGGAATGGTCATCACGATATCGGTACCGACATCGCCGAAGCGGCCACCTATTCCACCTGTGATTTCGCCGGTACCCCGAATCGCGAAAAGCGATTCATCCAGGGGGCGTTTTTCCCGGTACCCGCCCCTCAAGGCGACCCAAAGGTCGGAAAGGAACTGAACCTTGGCTTCCACTCCGAATCGGAAGGAGCGGTCTTCCTCCGCACCAAGATCGGTAAAATCGGCCATGGCGAGGATGACCAAAGGATTGAGTTCATTGTTGCGGCTGAACTTGGGGGTATTCGCCGCGATGCCGACCGCAACACCGTTGAAAATATCGGTGACATCGAGAACCAATCGATTCGTTTCCTCTTCGATGGTAAACAATGAAGTGGAGAGGAGGCCGATCGAAATCCAAGGATAACTGATGAGTATGCCCAGACCTGAGGAGAAGTCCCCCCCTGTCGCTCCTGAGCTGTCGTACCTCTCGAGATAGGTTCTGGAAATATAGTCGAACAAGGGTCTTTCCTTCCGAATCTCCACATTTCTTCCAGTAGCCGTACCCACACTTGCATAGAGTCCGAAGGTGATCGAGCGCCATCCGTAGGATCCTGTGAGTTGAATCCGTGAAAGATTGTTCGCGGTATAGATCTCTCGATCGGTAGGATACGAATCACCAGGATCGAGCTGTTCACGTACCAGCACATTGCCCAATCCGATCGACAACGCCACGTACCTGTTACTGAAATGGAGATCCAGCGAGGCCTCCGGTTGGGTGATCCAAGGGATGGGATCGATCGAATCGTCGCCGCTGAAGAAGGTCTCCCCATACCTGGTGCCGACACTGAATCGGTTCGATTCCGACTTGAACAAGAGCGCCGGATTGAGAGCGAACGTACCTTCGGCTTCACTGGCTGCCACACCGGTGGAACCCATCGCACGGTAACGGAGATTGGAAAAGCGGTCCATCATATCCAACGAATCCCATGAAGATGCGAACAAAGGGGAGAAGAGTAGAAAGGTCATGATGAGCACATTCCGTATTCTAGGCATCGGATTCCTTCTTTCCTGCAAGTGTATCGTAGATCGACGTAAAAAAGGAAGACAATCGCTTGCGGAGGGCAATATTCTGTCCATCGGTATAATTGTCCAGAAGATCGAAAAAACGGGACTCCTGTTGCTCGATACCGTGTCGATCCATCACCTCGAGGTGTTGCCTCAACAATGAAAACATCCGTTTCTCCAAACGTGCCCGCTCTACTCCCACGCTGTGGGCACATGCGAGCAAGAGTACGGTGAGGGCCTCCTTTTCATCTTCACAAGCCATTTTCTCCATATATTCCACCAATGTCCGCAATCTCTTTTGACCGAGAGTGAACAGCTCCTCCACCGGCGGCAACCCATCGAGCACCACCGATCCTATGAAGGAAAAGGGAGGTATGTCCAACGCATGTTTGAAGACGACTCCCAGCAAAGTATCCAGACGTGCGAAAATCGGTAGAAGGGAGAGCCCTTCTCCTATCGGGAGTGAAAGCGATGCGCTCTTGCCGGTTATGAACACCTGTTCAAGATTGTTCTTGCCGCCGGTTCCTTGACGACCACCTTGATTCCGTTTCGGTAGGGGAACCACGGTAACCGGTGCATTTCTCGCCATGAGCAACTCATGGATCCTCTCTGCGGAAACAAGTGAATTGGAGGGATAGGTCAACACGATATGACGTGCGTCGATACTGTCTATGAGATGGATGAAGGCCCTATCGGCATGAGCGACGGAGCAGAATGGACTATGGGTCCTCTTCCAATCCTTCCGTATTCCGGCTTTGTCGAGCAATGCTCCATCGGCACCGATAGCATCCGATGGAGCATACCGGTCCCACAATGTGATGGAATTGAGCAGATGGTATGCGCTTCCATACTGGTGAACGGTTGCCGGAGGATCGATATAACAGATATCGGCCCGATACCGTTTCACAAACTCGGATGCTTCGCAGAGGTGCATCTCTCCGGCAAGAGTCCCTTCATCGGGCAACATGGGAGGCACCAGCGCACAACGATCGATGATCCTTGTACGGATCGCCTTCCCTCCACGATGGAACTGCTTATGATAGGCGGTGAAGGTTCCCGAAGTGTTCGCCCTTCTGGAGGCTTCATGGAGAATCGCCGCTAGCACCACCGCCTTTTCGGGAGCGGTCAATCTTTGTTCCAACCATCCCGTTTCGATCTCCTCCCTCACCGTATCGAGATAACGCGCATTCGCAGCGGTGAAGAAGAGACGTTCCCGTTTCCCATCATAGGTTTCATCGGACGATGGTGCGTAATACCGGCTCAAATAGGGACGGGACAACCCATAACCCGATTCGGCTGCATACAGACCTTCCAGATGCAACATAGAAAAATAGGCATCCAATCCCCCCATATCGGGAAACATCCTGGCAAGACTCCCATTGTCGAGGGAGAGGTAGACATGATTCACGATATAGCTGAATGGCTCCAGGTCGCAAGCCCTCACATCCATTCCCAAACTTCTGGCGATCCGCGACACGATGCCCGATCCACAGAACGGATCCAAGAACAGAGTACGCTTACCTGCCGGAGCCAAAGAAGAAAGAATCAATCTGAGACGATCGGCCACAGGTCGTTTGCCACCAACGATGGAGATGAGCTGGTCGGTCTCGTAACGAGGTAAAGATGGTGGCACGAAAGCTTCCTCCTCCTCTCTGTCTTGTAAATCGAACGGAACATTGGTACCATGCTGCAAAAGGGCACCCGATGAAAAGAGTATCAGCGTTATGGACAAATGACAAGGTCCGTTCTGAATGCAGGATCCATGGTAATTCGGACCCCTTGGTGGAAAGAGTCACCTTTTCTTCCCAAGACTGTTCCCCCCGTTCGATATTCATCGCTTTCAGAGGTTTGCATAGGGATGCCCACCTGTTCATCGATCAAGCGATTGCAAATGGAGCAGTGGTGATTGTACATCAGGACGAGCTGGACCACTATCGTACCGATGTGCTCTATGTGTCCCATTGCAATCCCCGCAGGATCGCTTCCCTATTCTGTCATGCCTTGTCAGCTCCCCTTCCCTCCCGCATCATTGGAGTCACCGGAACCGATGGAAAATCGAGCACCTGCGAGTTCCTTTGGCACATACTCTCCTCAAGCGGTATCCGTTGCGGATTGCTCTCCACCGTCTCGATGGACGACGGGACCGGCAAGATTCCCAGCCCATTCCGGCAAAGCACTCCCGAAGTTCCACAGCTCTACGCATTCCTGCAACGATGCAGGACCAATGGACTGGATATCGTCATTCTGGAATCGACGAGCCATGGTCTCTCGAACCAAGCGGCTAGAATGGTCGACATCCCGTTCTTCGGAGCGATCTTCACCCAGATCACCAGTGAACATCTCGAATTCCACGGCGATATCGCATCGTATGTCGATGCCAAGATGAATCTTGCGCGACAGGTGAACGAAGGGGCGACCGTCGTGGTTCCCGCGGACTTTGCCTACAGGGAGACTCTATCCAAGGTGGTGAAGTCGAGTGTCGGCATCCACACCTATGGAGGTGAAGACAGTGATGCCTGTTACAAAAGTCTTGTACAGACATTGGCAACAAGGGTGGTGCGGGTAAGCCATCGTGATCACGAGTTCGAATGTTCGGTTCCCTACGGACAGGAATGTTTCACCGGGAATGCGGTGGGAGCATTGTTGTTTGCGCTCGAATCGGGTTTGATCGGTGCCGAAACGATCCGAGTTCCGATCCATTTTCCCCCTATCGCGGGACGCTTCGAAGTGGTGGAAACACATTTGCCGTTCACCATCATTATAGATTTCGCCCATACCGCACATGCCTTCGAACTACTGTTCTCACATGTTCGGAAATTCGTTCCCCATGCAAGGATGGTCGCTTTGTTCGGTGCAGCTGGGGAACGGGACACCTCCAAACGATTCCCGATGGGAGCCGTGGCCGGCATCTGGTGCGACGCGTTGTTTCTGACCGATGAAGATCCAAGAGGGGAATCGAGCTCAACCATACTCGACGAAATTGAAGCGGGCGTCCGTTCCACCTCACCGGGATGTCCTGTGTTCCGCATCCACGACAGGGCCCTCGCGATGGAACAGGCGATGGATTATTGTGGTGAGAATGATGTGTTGCTGTTGCTTGCCAAGGGGCACGAAGGCACCAT
>CAYZJV010000076.1:0-11686 GCA_964478945.1 uncultured Spirochaetaceae bacterium
TGGTTGTGAAAGCGGCTCTCCTCCAGAGATGGTCAAACCTCCTACTTTACTTTGTTGATAGATAAGTTCGTCCTTCATCACTTCTTTCATGACCTCTTGTACCGACATGACTCTCGCAATAGGACGAATTGCTTGCGAATAGCATTCTTTGGTACAAGGGAATTCATCCAATCCCTTTGAGTAACATTCCTTCCCACAAATAGTACGATCGAAGAAAGGATACGAGTCCTTGACAGTGACTGCTCCATATGGACAATTTTCGATGCATCTAAAGCATGCAATACATTTATCTTTAAAAAAGACCAATTCATTGTGGAATTCTTGAGATTCCGGGTTACTGCACCAAGCACACCGAAGGGGACATCCTTTCAGGAATACGACGGTCCTGATGCCAGGTCCATCGTGTAGACTCCAACGTTGAATATCAAATACTTTTCCAGTATGCATACTTTGACTAGCTCCACTCATATCATCCCCTTTTACGACCAATAAGGGCTGGCCGAATATTTCGTCCAGCCCTTATGTACAACAATTTGCTGATCTATCTATAGTCTCTCTTCAGTTCTCTCGATAATGTCCTGTTGTACAGTTTTATCAAGTCCTACAAAGTATGCTGAATATCCAGCTACACGCACTATCAAGCTTCTATACTTGTTAGGATCTTTCTGGGCCCTTTCAAGGGTTTCACGACTCACCACGTTGAACTGCATCTGCATACCACCCTTGGCAAAATAGTAGTCAATCAAATTAACCAGTCGGGTAAGGCCCTTACCCATTGGCTCACTTTCAATCTTTTGTGTAGTAACAGCCATAGATTATCTCCTTTGATCAATCTCTCAAGTCCGAAGGACTCATTTTCAAATTATACAAGGAACCTTCTGAAAGTAGCTTCAAATTCAGTTTGGACACTGAACTAACTGCTGCTGTGGGTCCTAGAGTGTCTGTTCCCCTGAATGGTGATTGTCCGTCAGACAGAGGTGTTTTCGCCCCCCTTCCATCCGGTGTGGCACCAACATAGAATCCAAATGGTGTGTTGGAAGAAACTGTTGTGGTGGAAGCTTGGAAAATACCACCTATGGGACCTCTTCCATAGCGTGTGTTCCTATACTTGGGAAATTCTTCACAGACCATTTCAAGTGCATCACGCGCAATGAAATCAACTTCATCAATATCGTTACCATATTTAGGTACGGATATGCACATTTGCTGAATCATTGGACCAGTAGGATTGGTTTCCATATCTTGAAAATTGGTTTTCAAAGCATGGAGCAACTGTTCACCGGTTAATAACTTCTTTTCAAACACCAGGGATTTAATCGCATACAGACTATTTGCGACGACAGCGATTCCAATAGTTTGGTTTCCAGTGAAATCATACTTCGCCCCACCTTTTTTCAAGGATTTTCCTCTTTCCAATGTTGTGGTCGGGCAGGCAAGAATTGCACTGAACGGTTCGTCGATATAGTCTTCGTACGCTTTGTCTATCGCATTGTCAAGCGTAATGATCAAATTGATGTAGAACTTGGCCTGATCAAGAAAGGCTTCCCATAATTCATCATAGTTCTCGAAAGTAGAGAGATCTTTTCCATTGTTGTTTGGATGAATCGTAATACCGGTATTCACATCCATACCATTATACAAAGCCATTTCCATACACTTCGCCAATGAATACCATGCAGCACCCGTCCTACCACCGCGTAGTCCGGGAGGGCCAGGTTCCGCGCATCCGATAATACAGTAATCAGAAGCATCCTCTCTGCTATACCCTCTATTCATCATTGCCTCGATATACTTCGAGTCGTTCGAGACCGCAGGGAATCCCGTACCAAGTCGAATTGTCTCCACCACCTTTTTCTTATAGGCTTCAGGAGCATTTTTATGCCATCTGGCATAATGGGAAGGCTGAACGGTGCGGGTGTTCTGAATAGAATCAAGAACAAGGAATGTCATCTCATTGGTTGCATCTTCACCGGTTTTTGGATCAACTCCACCAATGGTCAGATTTTGAAAGATCGGCTTACCGCGGAAGAATGAGGTATCTTCCCAACTTCGTACCCTTTCCACCTGAGAAAGCATGATGAAAAAATTCTCCAACAATTCTAGTGCGGAATCCCTCGTAATCAATCCGCTCTCAAGATCCTTTAGATATATATCGTTCATCACCTGATCGAAACGACCGAGACAAATGGCTTGGTGATTGTCCTCAACCTGTACTCCCAGCTGTAGGAATGTAATCGATTGGAGCGCTTCCCAATATGATTCGGCAGGGTATTCAGGCACCTTTCGTGCAATCTCGGCCATCCTAAGAAGCTCAGATTTCCTTACAGGATCCTTCTCTTCATTCGCTAGTTTTTCTTCGAGATCGGCAAAACGATGAGCCCATCTAATCATTGCTTCACTTGCGATAATCACAGCCTTGTAAAATGCTTGTTGATCAAGGCCCTCATTCGTTGTGATGTCGATTCGTTCCAGTCCAGCTTTTGCTTCATCGATCACATGCCGCAATCCATGCTTGAGATGCCAATCATACGGTGGAGCATAGTGTCCATCTCCACCCTGCACATAGTTCAAGTCATTGATCACACCGACTTTATCTTGAGCAATCAAAATACTTTCCGGAAGATGAGCATATACATGGGCTTGATGATTCTTGCCATCCCAGTATTCAGCAATTTCCTTGAGCTCATCAATAATTCCTGGATTAACTTGAAACTTATCGGCAGGACGATCGGGAAGAAAGAACGGATCACCTCCGATTATTTCCTTTTTGATAAAAGTAGTCGAGAAATCGGGAGCCAGCGGCGAATAGTTGGGCTTACTTGCATGTCCACCCACCAACAGACTATTGGGGAGCACATAAATCGTTATATTATCGAGAGCGTGGGCGAAAGCTTTTGCTCTTCTCATAATATTGGGAAATGCTTCGGTCTGCTTGTAGGACTCTGTAAAATATCTAGCCCTTTCAATACAAACACCCGCCTTCTGACTTGTCACATACTCGTACAATTCCTGAACCCTTTTCGTGCGTTTGGGGGTTACCTGAAATTGAAAGTGTAATGGTTCAGCCGTTTCGGGATTTTCTTTTGCGCAAAAACAAGTATCATCGCTATATTTCGCGTCCATTGCGTACCTCCATTCTGTGTAAATATTTCTACAACTTATGGACATCATTATTCATGCCAAGTAGGAGGTGAAATTCATTTATTTTTATTCTCTTAATATGCAAAGATATAGTCGCCCATTAACGATGGAGCTTGAAGAACCGATAAGCACATCATAGGTAAATGGCTATACTTCTAGGCATTTGTATAAATATTTTTACAGTTGGAATCATAAGTGATGACAAAGGAATGTTTTCAACTCATCGTTTCAAATAAATGGTAAAAGTTGTTCCAACACCCCAATCGCTATCGACCTTGATGATTCCCCCAGATTGTTCAACGATTTCTCGAGTGATGGACAATCCGATGCCATGTGAATTGGACTCGTTCTTTGTGGTGAAAAATGGGTTGAAAATATACGGTAGATGATCTGGTGATATCCCACCGGCATTATCAGAAATCTTTATCTCTAAATATTGTACAGACTCAATTTGTACAGGGGCTGCGAATATTTTAATCAGACCATTGGATTCTGACGCTTCCAATGCATTCAGAATTATATTGATGAGAATCTGTCTCAATGAAACATCATCAAAACCAATTGATAAATTGTCCGATAATTCGTTTTGGAATTCAACATTTTTATTCTCCATGGTGGGACGCAAAAATTCATATATTTCTTGTACTACCGCATTTATGGAAATCTCTTTTTGAAACGACTTATGCTCTTCAATATGTTTGACATTTAATTTTTCAAGAAGACGATTAATTCGCGCGACTTCGTTGGCAATGAATTCGGTCTCCTTCTTTATTGTCTTCAATGAGGTCTCCCTTTGTATCAGACTAAGGTAATTCAACATTATACTCAAAGGATTCTTCACCTCATGTATCAACTCACTAATTTTATATTCATACTCAATCTCTGTAGGCTTGTTAAGGAATGAATTGAAAATGGTCCCACTATCTTCATCTCTATTGAATACATACAACATACCCATATAAGAACCCATATTGTCAGTTATTGGGGAAACAAAAATATTCGCACCTTTAAATAGATTTGGCATCTTGAATACTCGGGAACCAGGCATAAACAATAAGTCCTTCTCGAGATCACTTATGATGCTCTCAGGCAAATTCAGGACATCTTGAATATGCTTTCCGATAATTTCATCGTGGTCACTAAAATATACCTTTTTTACTTCCTGATTATATATAATGATTTTATGACTAGTATCTGTTGCGATCACTGGAAAGATGAGACTATTGATTATTTCCTGATATAGTTGCTTGAAATAGTAGAGCTCAAAATTATCTTGGGCTAGTTCAGTACGTGATGTGATGAACCCATACGCCATCTGCATCAATTGATATTTGTCGACTTGAGCTACCGCCAGAGAAGTATTCTCTCCATTCTGTTTAAAAATACTCACACTATTTGCATATGTCGAAACTTCGTTAATATCATTGGAGGCAAGGAGTAAAGTCAAGCCACTGTTGACCATGCGCAGAAGAATCAATCGAATTTTATCTCGTATCCCTGGAAATGTATGATCTTCGATATCGCGTAACACACCTTCCTCGATACACAATACCTTGGGAGATACGATTATACTACGTAGCAGTTCAGAAAGTTTTCGCTCTGCAGGAGAAAATTCCCGCATTGGTTTTTTAAGATCCAAATGGATTCCCAGTTCTTCACTCAATTCTTCAAACCGCTTTTTCACATACTGTCTTGATTGTCTATGGGTCTTCTTTATATGTTTTCGCTCACAATAAATATTATCCAATAAGGGTAAGTTGACAAACGTCTTATCACTAGAATCGACAATCTCTATTCCAATTCGAGATGCGAGTTGGGGTGTCAATTTATTATATACTTTTCCATCATAGCAGATGGTACCTGCTATAGGCCTTTCCAAGCCAGCAAGACACCGAATCAACGAAATAGCCACCAATGGATTATCGGAAAACAGAACATGTATGGTATTTCTCTCAACAGAAAATGAATAGGTATGGGGCAATCCGTCCAACAATATGCAATCGAATTGGCATATCTGATTTCGCTGGTCATCTATATTCATTTTGAATATCCAGTTCTTTCATTCGATTGTAGAGCGTCTGTCTACTGATATTCAGTAGTTTCGCAGCTTCCTGCTTATTCCCATTGGTCTGCTCCAAGGTTTGTAGGATTATTTTTCTCATGTATTCATTTCGATAGGTGTCCAATGCACCAGATTCGAGTCCATTCTCAATCTCAATACCCTGGGAACAATTTTCACTATCAATGCAAATAGTATCAGGCAAATCATTTATAGTAAGGAAAGGCTGGTCACACACAACAACCGACCTCTCAATACAGTATTTGAGTTCACGTATATTTCCTGGCCATGAGTATTCGGTGAATACCGATTCAACTTCTGGACTCATACCACCAATACTCTTGTGATATTTCTTTGAATATTCCTCCAAGAAGTACTCCGCCAGACTCATGATATCTTCCTTCCTATCTCGAAGAGCAGGAAGCTTCAGGTGCACTCCTTTCAGCCTATGATATAAATCAAGCCGAAATTTTCCCTCTTCCACGAGCATCTTGAGATCTTGATTGCTTGAGGCGATGATTCGAGCATTGACCGCAATCGCTTTGTTTGAGCCGATATGATAGACCTTCAAATCTTGGACAACCCTCAGTAGTTTTGCCTGTAGAACCAAGGGCATATCGCCAATTTCATCCAAAAGAAGAATTCCGTCATTGGCTTCCTCAATCTTTCCAGTCCGCGCTGTAGTTGCTCCTGTAAAGGAACCTTTTTCGTAACCAAACAATTCTCCTTCCAAAAGATCCATTGGGATTGCCGCACAATTGATTTTCACAAAGGATTCTGGTTTCACCTTATCCTTATTGAACTGATAGATATAATCGGCTAAAACTTCTTTACCAGTTCCACTCTCTCCAGTGATAAGAATCGGCAAATCAGCGGTACTGAATTTCTTTGCCAAATCCAATACTTTTAAGTAATCTTTGTTCTTGGAATCAAGAAAAAAACTGAAATCTGTGGAATGGTCTCGATTAACCCCTTCTCCAATAAACTGATGTATGATTACCAACAATTCATCGAACTTAAAGGGTTTTGCCAAATAATCGGAGGCTCCTAGTTTGAAAGCCCTTCTTGCGGTATCCAAGGTGGCATGTGCTGTGATCATTATCATTGGGATTTTATTACCCACTTTTGCCAAGAATGACAGACCTCCCATCTCCGGCATACGGATATCGCTTATAATCAGTTGATAGGAATGATTGACAATCATTGCGAACGCTTCTCTGGCGCTTAAGCACACATCCACAATAAAACCCTCGCTTGTCAATAATGTTTGCAATGTTACGCACATTTGCTCTTCATCATCAACAACAAGGATACGGGCTTTATATTCAGATTGTTTCAACCGACTACTTGTCATAGAAACTCCTTTCGTCCATACAATCAACTAGGGTGTAGATTTCCCTACACCCTTGGTATTATGAAATTATAACATTGTTATCTTTTTATAACTTTTTATCAACTCCATCTCGCCTCTCTATCAATTCAGAATGGAATCGTCCCACCAGATCATTTTTTATCCACACAGGATGCATAACTTGTATCGGATTTCATTCTACGTTTTTTCAAGAAAGTCTGCTTCATGTCTCCGCCAATGAATATGACAGCAATAATGATCAGCACTCCTTTCACGACCTGCTGAGGTTCTGATGGGATTGTCATCAGATTCATGATATTTCCTAGGATGGCAATAATAAGTCCTCCAGCAACTGCTTTAATGGGATTCCCAGAACCACCGGATAGTGCGGCACCTCCAACAACCACCGCAGCAATTGCATCCAATTCATATCCCTGAGCCAACAAAGAACTACCTTGGGTCAATTGTGCTGCAAGAATGAGACCTGCAAGACCAGCAAGAAAGCCATTCAGTAGATATACGGAAAAAATCGAAGCATCCACTGACAATCCTGAAAGACGAGCAGCCTCGGCATTACCACCTATCGCATACAATCTTCTTCCATACGTGGAATATTTCATGAAAAATGCTGAAACCAACATGACTAGAACGAAGATCAAAACAGGATGAGATATTCCACCGGTCTTTCCAGCAAAAAAGGTAATAAATCCTTTATCGTTGATCGATATCAATGAACCTATCTGAACTAGATACGATGTACCACGAGCAATGCTCATCATCGCCAATGTCGCTACAAAAGGAGCAATTTTTGCTTTCACCACCAGGAGACCCGCAATGCCACCGACCGCACTTGTCACGAGCAACGCGAAAATCGAGGCCATTAGGGAAGATCCACCACCCTTCATACTCACCGCAGCAATAACTGTGGAAAGTGCCACCATAGAACCTACCGAAAGGTCAATTCCTCCAGTGACGATCACGAAAAACTGTCCTACCGCGATGATGGATACCACTGCGGCAAAAGTTAACACATTACCAACATTTCTACTTGTGAGGAAATAAGGAGAGAGGATACTCCCCAAAACAATGATGGCTATGAGAACAATCAATAGATAATTGGTGAATATGCTTTTTATAAACTTCATAAAAGTAGAAGATTTCAATACTGTAGACTCTTTTCCAACGACAACTTCCATATAACACCCCTTAACTACAACAATAGTTTAAAATTGCATCTCCATGAATATCAATTTCATGGAAGCCCAACTCTCCGACAAAGGAACCTTTGGACATGACGAACACACGATCACACATACTTGCTTCAGGAATTTCCGAACTGATCACGATAACCGACCCCCCTTCCGAAACAAAACTTTTGATCAACTGATAAATTTCTTCCTTTGCCCCGACATCTATCCCTCTCGTTGGCTCGGAGAAAACCAATATCTTACATTTGCTGATCAACCATTTTGCAAGAACAACCTTCTGCTGATTACCCCCACTCAATGTACCGACAATCTGTGAAGAACCTGTAGCCTTTACTCCCAAAGATTTCATCATTTTGTCGACAATGGATTTCTCTTTTTTGTTGTCAATGATTGAACCTTTACTGAATTGACGTTGACTCGCCAAGGTCATGTTGTGCTCGATAGTCATTCCCAAAACCAAACCTTGGGTCTTGCGTTCTTCCGGTAGCAATCCTACTCCAGCATTAATCACGCTTCTTGGAGTACTTTTCTTGATCTTCTTATCAAATATCTTTATGGAACCAGAGGCTAGACTCCGATTACCGAAAAGACACCCAGCCAACTCAGGCTGTCCATTTCCAAGCAATCCCGTGATTCCGATAACTTCGCCGGAATGAAGATCAAAACTGATGTTATCCAAAAATTTCCCATCAGATATGCAATCAACCGACATCACCACTTCACCTGCTGTACCATTACCGATACGAGGCCGTCCTACTCCTGCCAGAGCTTCTCCCAGCAAGCTTGAATTTACATTTCTTCCTACCATCGCCCTTACAAGATCGGATGAGTTCGTGTCATCCATTGAAAATGTGTGTACCTTTTTCCCGTCCCGCAACACAGTTGCCACACCACACAATTCCTGGACTTCTTCCAACCGATGGGATATGTACACAATAGCCAATCCAGCATTTTTCAAAGCTATCAAGATCTCGAACAATCTTTTCACATCCGGTTGCGGAAGTGCCGCCGATGGTTCATCCAACAGCACCACCTCAGCCTTATGATGCAAAGCTTTGGCTAATTCTACTCCTTGCTTCTGTGCAACGCTAAGATTTTTCACACTTTGATCCACATCAAGGGGGAATCCCAACCAATTCATGATCTCGGATGCACGGTTCTTGACAATACCCCAGTCAACCATTCCCAGCTTGTTTTTTGGAAGATCTGAAATGAAAATATTCTCAGCAACTGAAAGTTCAGGAACAAGGCTTAGCTCTTGAAAAATCGTGAAGATTCCAGATCTTTGGGCATCCATGGGAGTCTTGAGATGCAATGGTCTCCCATTAATTTCAATCACGCCCGAGTCAGGCAATTCAGCTCCAGAAAGCATCCTTATAAGTGTCGACTTCCCTGCACCATTCTGCCCAAGCAACGCATGAATCTCACCTCGTCTAATCTTAAGATCCACACAATCCAAAGCTTGAACTCCTGGATACGCCTTACTTAAGCTCTTGATATCAATAAGGACTTCTCCAATCTTCTTTTCAACATTCTTTGTATGTCCTGTGCTCGCAAACATCACTGAAGTGTGCATATCCTTCATGAAAAACCTTCCTTTAGTACACATGGATACTGACAATAATGCTATCCATGTATAAGCGGCAGGGAAGATCAAGCTCTCCCCTGCCTTCTCCAATTCACGATCTATTGGACAGTATCAACCAACACCTTCGAAGGATCATAATATTGCGCAGCATCATCAGTTCCGAAAGCGACAGTTTCGACAAAGACTGTACCCTCAGGAGATCCACCATTGATAGCACGAATTGCCATCTCCACAGCTGCCAAACCTTGACGATATGGTTCGTTGGTGGTCAAAGCCTGAACAGGACCATCAGGATTATCCACCATATCCTTCACAACACTCTGGAACCCGTCATAAGATACCATTGTAATATTTTCCCAAATTCCTGCAGCTTTCAGTGCCTGCTCGATTCCTGCCTGCATCACACAACTTTCACTGAAGAGAACCTTAAGATCAGGATGGGCTGTCGCGATGTCACGCACAACTGGCATTGCATCATTGGGAATCCAGTGTCCATATTGCATGGGAAGATAATTGAGCTTCACACCCTTGCCAGGATTCTCATCCAACCACTGTTGATACCCTTTCATGAACCCATCTCCTCGAAGATCGCTCAAGACATCACCAGGATATCCACCAATAATGACCGCTTTCGCTTCTTTCAGCCCAGGATTTCTCTCAGCAACGGCTGCAGCAAGAATATATCCGCCACGTGCTCCCGTAGCGACCTGGTCTTCAACCGCATAACCATAAATTTCGCTCATCAAAGACTCATCAAGTGCGGAGTTGACTGCAATAACAGGAATACCAGCATCCTTTGCAGCTCTAATTGAAGATGAAAGGCCCAATGGATCATTGGCATTGATGATAATGGCATCGACATTACGGTTGATCAGTGTGTTCACATCAACATTTTGCCGTACTGTATCACCATTGGCATCCAATACGATGACTTCAGCTCCATGCTGGCTTGCTCCATACTTGACACCATCAACCAAGGTCTTCCACCAGTCACTTCCTGCGATACGACGTTGGGACAAACCAATGACGATTTTACCATCATCCGCAACTTCAGCTCCACCCTGCGCCCAAAGGCTTGTGAACGAACAGACAAGCAACATGATTCCTACGATTGCCAGAACTTTTGAACTTCTTTTCATAATCAGTTCCCTCCTAGTTTGTTGGAAATACCCTTAGCCATAAGCTTTGATTCCCTTGCTCTTTGCTAATGCAGTATCCATGCCAACAAAATCGTTTTTAAATAGTAAATTTTAATTTATTACCATAAATATGTTTAGAACGCATTCTTTAATCTATACTATTATTATAACAAATCCATAATAACTATATCTTTGGTTACGGTTGTCAAATGTAAAGAATTTTTTACAGTAATCATCAGAGCAAGGTTTCAAGGTCAGATGAACTCATTCCAAGTCGATATCGCCATCTATCAACTGTATAGGAAAGACATCCTCAACCAAAAACCGGATAAGAATATCCTGATACCAATCGATATTATCCTCCCCGAGAACATACAGGACGACAACTCCTACAACCACTCATGGAATGTGGCGGAAGACTGTGACTGAAAGCCAATAGGAATTGATCAGAAGTGTTCCCGCAACTCCTTGGATTGATATGTACATACAGACACTCTGTCGATGAATTGGCGGAAATTTTCCGTATTGACTACACTCCCGCCTCGGTAGAGCAACCCTAAAAACAAGAATCACTTGATGAAAGTACACAAACCATAACTTAACTCAATCAATAAATGATATCAGAAAATCATGTGGTAAAGTATGGATATTATAACAATTTTGGAATTATAAATGACATATTTTTGTTATATTGGAGGCAAGTAATGAAATGGAAAGGTTTCGGAGTTCTTACATTGATCCTACTGATCGTCTTGGCAACAGGATGTCCCGGTCTCTTTGACCAACAACCTCTGCTCACAGAAGGCGAAGTGGAGACAATAGCACAAGAATTCGCGTTGGCCATTGGGTATACCTTGGCACAGGAAGAGATGCCCAGCGGAATTACTGGAGATGAGAACAATCTGACCTTCACCAATTATACGTTGCCCTCCACATATGACTCGGAAGCTGTTGCTAGCCCTTACGGCAAGATCCCCACCTATATAGGTAGTGGAAGCGTATTCAATGGAACCATGACCCAGACGGAGTCGGATACCACCATGTCGGTGGATATGGAAATGCGCGTTTCCGACCCAGAAATTCCAGGTGAGGAAGCAACTGTGGAAGTGGAAGTCCTGGAAACCGAGACATCCCTTTCCATCTCGATGCGCATCAATGGAATCGAATTGGTTGATGCCGAAGAATTCTTTGGTGGAATGG
>CAYZJV010000076.1:11786-12959 GCA_964478945.1 uncultured Spirochaetaceae bacterium
CTTCCGATGATCCTTCCGATGATCCTTCCGATGATCCTTCCGATGATCCTTCCGATGATCCTTCCGACGATCCTTCCGACGATCCTTCTGATTCGGTCATCACCACCAACCCCATTGATGGCGCCACAAATGTTTCTGTTACTCTTCAGAAAATTCTGATCACATTTGATAAGGATATGTTTGTATATGGGCAATCATTGAACTGGAGTCCTTTATCTTTCGGAGATTGCTTAGACATTGACAACTCTGGATTTATAAACAACCGTACATTTGAATTGGTACTTCGGAAAAATGGCAATGTATTGGAATACAATACGGAATATAATTTCATTCTGAATCCTGAAGGATATTACAACTTCAGATATTCGGACGGGACACCCATACCGACGGACACTACATTCAGTTTCACAACAGCTAGTTCATCTCCGGACGAGCTTCCTGACACTGCTTTTGATTACGCTATAGGTGATATTGGACCGGCAGGTGGAAGAATCTTCTATATAGATAGGTTTGATGAATTTGATTGGACGTATCTCGAGGCTGCCCCAACTGATTTTACTTCGAGTTCATCGTCAGCCCAATGGGGAATTGCTGGATTGGAGATTGGAAGTCTCGGAACTGGAATAGGAACGGGGGCATCCAACACCACCAAGATTTTGGAGGGATTCAGAACTTGGTTGGATGCATACCCGGAAACTGGCGGTGCAGGAGGGCCAAAACTCAGTGATGCAATAGTCGATGGAGTTCTCATGAGGGTTCCTCTGGATATCTATGATGCTGAGGACAATACTTTACACTGGAGGGAAGGTGAAGATTATGAGTGGGGTACCCCCGCTGCAATCGCTGCAAGGGATTTTGAAGCTAATGGTTTTGACGATTGGTATCTTCCTTCCCGTGATGAAAACTATTTAATGTACCAAAACCTGCATGAAGCTGGCTTCGGAAATTTTGACACAACCAAACCGTATTCATCTTCATCTGAAGCATCTTGGAGACCCGATCTCAACAGTATAAGCCAAAGATTTGATGATGGAGGAACCCAGATTACTTCAGGGAAAATCAGTTCCCTCAAGGTGCGGCCAATCAGAGCATTCTAGTCGCTTAAAAGGATAGCCCCTTAGCTAGGAAACCACCGAGAGAAATTCGCTTCGGTGGTTTCCTTCTATTTGCCGA